>VGSO01000081.1 GCA_016874945.1 Deltaproteobacteria bacterium | reverse complement strand
GTTATACCAGTTTCGGTTTCAGGTGCAACAAATCTAATTAATAACTTATTGATATTCATTAATCTTTTAACCGAAAACCGAAACCCGAAAACGGTATTGAATATCTCGACTCGTCGGGCCTACTAACTTTTGTTGCTTATGAGCCTCTTGCAAAAGTCCATTTTTAGTGGTGATTTTTTAAAAATATAAGCTTCATAGGCGTTCTCGTGCTAAGGTGATGTTGGAAGAAACACATCAAGCACGAGGGGGCGCCGATGAAGCTTAGGGAAACAGTATCATGGTAAAAGGAGTTTTCCAACGGCATTTATTCTCACGCCTGGAAGAATGTTGCGAGCGCTCCTTAACCGATAAAGAGCGACAATTTGTCAGCATCTTGGAGTTGGTCCAAATCGAAAAATTTGCCGGTTGGCCCTCGCCGTCCGGATTCGGCCGGAAGCTGCGACCATGACCCAGGCCTTGGCGGCATTCAACCAGCACGGCCTCATCCTGGCCACGGACAGCCTGGCCACCCGGTTCACCGGGGCGGGCAAGCCCGAATTTTTCAACGTAGAGAAGCTCTTTCCCCTGGGAACCCACGCGGCCATTCTTAGCGGCGGCGCCGGGGTGAGCGTGCCCCTGTCCCGGGCTCTGGCCCAGGAAATTAACCGCCGCCGGGGTGTGGATGACCTGGACGACGTGGTGGACTTGGCGACGCCCTTCCTCTCCCGGGGTTATGATCGTTATCTCCAGCAGCGCGGCCCCGACCCCGAGGGCTTCCGCCGCATCTATTTCATCCTGGCGGGTTACTCCCCGGAGAGGCCGCCCCCGGGCTATGGCCTGACCCTTCTGGGGAGCGAAGAAAACGAACCCTTAAAAATGATCCCCGTCACCAACCAGGTGGTCATGCCCCGGAACCTGGGCATGGAAATGCGCCTCTTGCAGGCCCTGAATGGAGGTGCGGACTTGACGGAGCTTCTAAAGTTAAGTAAGGATTTTTTGGAGAAGATGGCGGCCGCCAAGGAAGAAGTGGGACCGCCGTTCTATTTCGCCGCCATTACTTCAGCCGGTTACTCGCCGGAATCGGTATAAGGTGGAAAAAGATTCAGGAGGCATCATGCCCAAAGCCATGCTCATCGTTATGGACGGGCTGGGGGACCGGCCCATCAAGGAGTTGGGGAATCTGACGCCTCTGGAGGCGGCCCGCACGCCCAATCTGGATGCGTTGGCGGCCCGGGGCATCACCGGCATCATGAATGCCATCGGGGTGGGCCAGCGGCCTGGCAGCGACACCAGCCATCTGGCCATCCTGGGCTATGACATTGATAAATACTACACCGGCCGGGGCACCATCGAGGTGGCGGGGCTGGGCATGGACCTGAAGGAAGGAGACGTGGCCCTCCGGGGCAACCTGGGGACGGTGGACGACAACCTGGTGGTCACCGACCGCCGGGCCGGACGCATCACCGACACCGGCCCCTTTGTCCGGGACCTGGACGGCCTCACCTATGAAGGCGTCACCCTCAAGGTCCGCCCCGGCACCGGCCACCGGGCCGGCATCATCTTAAGGGGCCCCGGCCTGAGCAGCCGCATCTCCGACAATGATCCCCACGAAGTGGGGGTGAAGGTCCATGAAGTCCACCCGCTGGACGGCTCCCCCGAGGCCGCGTTCACCGCCAAAGTCCTCAACCACCTCCTCACTGAAGCCCACCGCCTCTTGAGGGACCATCCCCTCAATAAAGAGCGGCTGGCCCAGGGGAAGCCGGCGGCCAACTACCTCCTGGGCCGGGGCGCGGGGTATTACAAAGAGATCGAGAAATTTCAGCAGCGCTACGGTTTGAGGGCCTGCACCATCGCCGGGGGCGGGCTTTACAAGGGCATCGGCGCCTTCACCGGCATGGACCTCATCGAAGTCCCCGGGGCCACGGGACTGCCCAACACCGACGTGGCGGCCAAGTTCCGGGCGGCCCTGGAGGCCCTGGCCGGGCCTTACGACTTCGCCTTTGTCCATGTCAAGGCCGCGGACACCTTCGGGGAAGACGGGGACTTCCAGGGGAAAAAGGCGTTCATTGAAAAGGTGGACGCGGCCGCCGCGGTGCTGCTCGACGCCCCCCACCTCTTGGTGGCCACCGCGGACCACACCACCCCCTGCGTCTTGAAAAGGCACTCCGGGGACCCGGTGCCCCTCATGATGATCGGCGACGGCCTGGTGCGCCCGGACCTGGTGACCCAGTTCGGCGAACGCCCTTGCGCCCGGGGCGACCTGGGCAGGTTGACGGGTTTGCAGGTGATGCCGGAGATTATTAATTTACTTGGATTGGCGAAGCTGATTGGGGATTAAAATTGCGGAGAGAAAAGGGGACAGACCCCATTTATATGAGGATTTAGCAGCATGAAATCCGACCGTTCCTACCGTGACCGCTCCCTGAAGATCCACGGGATGATTTGCGCCAAGTGCGGGAGGGAATTCACCTATAAAAACCGGCAACTGTTAACGGTGCACCACAAGGATGGCAATCCCCGGAATAACCCGCTGGACGGCTCCAACTGGGAGAACCTCTGCGTTTACTGCCACGAGGACGAGCACAGCCGCCAACTTCTCGGGGATTATCTCCGCGGCGAATAATGGATGGGGCGAATGAGGCCGCGGCTCAGGGGACTTAAGGGGACGCTTGGCCCACTTTCCCCGGCCTCAAAGCCGCTCCCGGTTTCTGGCCTCTTCTCCGGATTTCTTGTATAATCCCCCAGTGGACCTCACCACCCTCTTCCAGCAGCTTATCAATGGCCTGTCGTTGGGGAGCCTGTATGCCCTCATTGCCATCGGTTACACCATGGTTTATGGGATCCTCCGGCTCATCAACTTCGCCCACGGCGACCTGCTCATGGTGGGGGCCTACGTGGGGGTCATGGGGGTGGGGATGTTCGCCTGGCCCTGGCCCGCGGCCTTCGGGCTAGCGGTGGTATTGACCGGGCTCATGGGCGTCCTGCTGGAGCGGGGCGCGTACCGCCCCTTGCGCCAGGCTCCCCGGATTTCCCTACTCATCTCCGCCATCGCCGCCTCTTTTCTGTTGGAGAACCTGGCCCTGGTCATTTTCGGCGGGCGGCCCAAACCTTTTCCCGCGCCCCCGGTATTCACCGGCGTCTTTTCCCTGGGCGGGGTGTTCATCCCCCGCTTAAGCCTGCTGATCCCGGCCCTCACCGCCCTGTTCTTGAGCCTGCTGTTCCTCATGGTGTACCGCACCCGGGCCGGCCGGGCCATGCGGGCCATCGCCTATGACCTGGAAACCGTGAGCCTCATGGGGGTCAATATCAACCGCATCATTGCCCTGACTTTTCTCTTAGGCTCGCTTCTGGCCGGAGCCGGGGGCCTGCTGTGGGCCATGAAGTATCCCCAGGTCAACCCCTTCATGGGCATCCTGCCGGGTCTCAAGGCCTTCATTGCCGCGGTCCTGGGCGGTATCGGCAACCTGGCCGGGGCGGTCCTGGGGGGCCTGCTCCTGGGCCTCCTGGAAATCATGATCGTGTCCCTGTTCCCCGATTGGGCCGGGTACCGGGACGCGCTGGCCTTCGGCCTGCTCATCATCATTCTCCTGGCCCGCCCCACCGGCCTGCTGGGAGAGGCGCTGGGCGAGGAAAAGCTTTAAAAGACAGCAGTTTGCGGTTAGCCGTTAGCAGTTAGCCGATTGATTCTTTTTCAGTTTGCTAACTTCTAACTTCTAACTTCTAACTTCTAACTGCTCACTGCCATGAAAAAGGCTTGGCTCAACCTGGCTGCCTTGGCCGCGCTGGCCCTCATCCTCGGGGCCGCGGGGCAGTGGGCCAACGAGTACCAGGTGCGTCTCCTCAACAACATGGCCATCTACATCACCCTGGCGGTGGGTTACAATCTGATTAACGGGGTGTGCGGTCAGCTTCACCTGGGGCCCAACGCCTTCATCACCCTGGGGGCTTACACCGCCGCGCTCCTCACCCTGACCCCCCCGGAGAAGGCCCAGCTCTTCTTTCTCACTCCTTTGCAGTGGCCCTTGTCGGAAATCAGTCTCCCCTTCCCCCTGGCTCTGCTGGCCGGGGGGGTGGTGGCCGCATGTTTCGGGGTGATCACCGGCTTTCCGGTGTTCCGGGTGCGGGGGGATTACCTGGCCATCATCACCCTGGGATTCGGAGAGGTGGTGCGGGTCCTGGCCAACAACCTTCAGGGGCTCACCAACGGCCCCATGGGTCTCAAGGGACTCTATCCTTATACCAACCTCTGGTGGTCCTGGGGGGTGGCCGCGGCTGCCGTGGTTCTGGTGATCTCCCTGGTGAACTCCAGCTATGGCCGGGCCATGAGGGCCATCCGGGAAGACGAGACCGCGGCCCGGGCCATGGGCATTGACTCCTTCCGCCTCCTCATGCTGGCCTATGTCCTGAGCGCCTTTATCTTCGGAGTGGGGGGCGGCCTCCTGGCGCACCTGATCACCACCATCTCCCCCTCCCTGTTCACTTTCTTCCTCACCTTCAACCTGCTCATTATCATCGTGGTGGGGGGGCTGGGTTCCACCACCGGCGCGGTAATGGCGGCCGCCGTCTTCACGATGGCCGGCGAATGGCTCCGGGTGGTGGAGGAGCCGGCAGTCATTGGGGGCATCAATATCCCCGGGGTTCCCGGCTTGCGCATGGTGATCTTCTCCCTGGCGCTGCTCCTGGCGATCCTGTTCTTCCGCCGGGGTCTGCTGGGGCGTCGGGAGTTTTCCTGGGACGCCTGCGGCCGTTTCCTGGCGCGCCTTAGAAACTTGAAGCTCGAAACTTGAAGCTCGAAACTTGAAACTCGAAACTCGAAACTCAAAACAGAACGCCGGGCACAAACAACTTAAAACTATAAAGACATGGCATTCCTCCAAGTCGAAAACCTGGGCATGCGCTTCGGGGGCCTCCTGGCCCTGGAAGATTTTAATCTAGAGGTTCCGGAAGGGGGCCTTTACGGCCTCATCGGTCCCAACGGCGCCGGCAAAACCACGGTCTTCAACCTCATCAGCGGCTTTTTAAAGCCCACCGAAGGCCGCGCTTTGCTCCAGGGGCAGGATATCATCGGCTGGCCGCCCCACCGCATTGCCGTGCTGGGTATCGCCCGCACCTTTCAGAACATCCGGCTCTTCGGGGAACTGAGCGTCCTGGATAACGTCCTGACGGGCGGTCATTGCCGGGGCCGGGCTGCCTGGTGGGAGGCCGCCGGCCGGTTGCCCCGCTACCGCCGGGAGGAAAAGGAGCGCCTGGCCCGGGCCTGGGCGCTTCTGGAGGACGTGGGGCTGGCGGACGCGGCCCTGGAGCCCGCGGGGAAACTCCCCTACGGCCACCAGCGCCGCCTGGAAATCGCCCGGGCCCTGGCCACCCAACCCCGGTTCCTGCTGCTGGACGAACCCGCGGCGGGCCTCAATCCCCAGGAGACCCTGGACTTAATGGATTTTCTCAAAGATGCGCAGGAGCGCTATCGCCTGGCCATGCTGGTAATTGAGCACAATCTGCGCCTGGTCATGGGCCTGTGCCAGCACCTCACGGTGCTGGACCATGGCCTCACCCTGGCCCAGGGCGCCCCCCGGGAGGTGCGGCGGAATCCCGCGGTGATTAAGGCTTATTTGGGGAAGTGACCAGTGATCAGTGGTCACTGGCCACTGGTTACTGGCCACTGTTCACCACCCGCTGCAAGCTATGCTCGAAATCCTGGACCTCAAGGTCAGCTTCGGCCCCATCAAGGCCCTGGATGGCGTCAGCCTCCGGGTGGACCGGGGGGAGATCGCGGCCCTGCTGGGGGCTAACGGCTCCGGCAAGACCACCGCCCTCCGGGCCGTCACCGGATTGGCCGCCGTCCAGGAAGGCCGCATTCTCTTCCATGGCCGGGAAATCCAGGGCCTGCCCCCCCATGAGATTATCCGCCGGGGCATGGCGGTGGTCCCCGAAGGCCGCCGCATCTTTGCCAACCTCACGGTGGCCGAAAACCTGCTCCTGGGGGCTTACTTTCGCCGGGAAAAAGACGCGACCCGGGATATGAAGGAGATATTTAAGACTTTTCCCCGCCTGGCGGAACGCCGGGGGCAAAGGGCCGGCACCTTGAGCGGCGGCGAGCAGCAGATGCTGGCCCTGGGCCGGGCCTTGATGTCCCGGCCCCGCTTGTTGCTCCTGGACGAGCCGTCCCTGGGGCTGGCCCCCCTGCTGGTCCGGGAAGTCTTTCACATCATCAAAAGACTCCATGAACAAGGGGTAACTGTCCTCCTGGTGGAGCAGAACGCCGCGGCTGCGTTGGAGATCGCCCATTACGGCTTCGTCCTGGAAACGGGCCGAGTGGTTTTAGAAGGCAAAGGGCGGGAATTATTGGAACATCCGCGACTGAAGGATGCCTACCTGGGAGAATAATGCGGGGGAGGCGAAAAGGTTGAAAGGTTAAAGGGGAAAGGGGAAAAGGAGAAAAGGCCGAGGATTCATAGTTTCCCCTTTTTCTTTTAACCTCTTCCCCCTTTTTCCCCTTTCGCCCCAAGGCTTTTCCACCTTGCCAAGGGCCGGAGCCTGGTTTATATTTCGTCATTATCTCCCAGCGGTTGATTATCCGATCCCCCAATTATGCTTTCTGATCTGGAAAAAAAAGTGATCCTGGGGCTGCAGCGGGACCTGGAGGTGGTCCCCCGGCCGTTCCAGGAAATCGCCCAGCAGTTGGGGATTCCTGAAGAGGACCTCTTGGCCGCGATCCGCAGTTTGAAGGACCAGGGTTACATTCGCCGCTTCGGGGCCACCCTGCGCCACCAGAAGTCGGGCTATGCGGCCAACGTCCTGGTGGTCTGGGTCGTTCCCGACGCGCAACTGACCCGCATCGGACAAAAAATGGCCGCTTACCGGGAAGTCTCCCATTGCTACGCCCGGAGTCCGGCCCCGTCCTGGCCCTATAATCTCTACACCATGGTCCACGGCCGCAGCCGGGAAGACTGTATGGCCGCCGCGGCCCGCATGGCCGCGGAAACCGGCCTGACTCAGTATGAAATGCTCTTCAGCGAAACGGAGCTGAAAAAGACCACCATGCGGTATTTTCGGGAGGAGGAATAGTTTTCTATCCACAGATTACACAGATGGCACAGATAAAAAATTGTCAGGTACAGGCGGGCCAAGACCCCCCTGCACCTGATAAAAAATCTGTGATAATCTGTGCAATCTGTGGATAAAAGGGGTCATTAATGACTAATACCGCCAATTCGGAGCGGCTTTTTCAAGCGGCTCTGGAGATGATGCCCGGCGGCGTCAACAGTCCGGTGCGGGCCTGGGGGGCCGTGGGCGCATTACCCCGGTTCATCGCCCGGGGAGAAGGCGCCCGGGTGTATGACGTGGACGGCAACTCCTACCTGGATTGCGTGGCCTCCTGGGGGCCGCTCATCCTGGGCCACGCCTATCCCCAAGTGGTGGCCGCAGTGAGTCGGGCCGCGGCGGGGGGCACCAGTTTCGGCGCGCCCACTCCCGGGGAGGTGGAGTTGGCCCAGGTGCTGCGGGGCGCCGTGCCGGGTTTGGAAATGGTCCGCCTGGTAAGTTCCGGCACCGAGGCCTGCATGAGCGCCCTCAGATTGGCTCGGGGCGCCACAGGCCGGAACCTGGTGGTCAAATTCGACGGCTGTTACCACGGCCACGCCGACTCCTTCCTGGTGGCCGCGGGGAGCGGGGTGTTGACCCAGTCCATCCCCGGCAGTCCCGGCGTCCCCGAAAATATCGCCCAATTAACCCTGTCCCTGCCATACAATGACCTGGAAAGGGTGCGCCGGGCCTTTAAGGACCACGGGGGAGAGATCGCCACGGTCATCGTGGAGCCGGTGGCCGGGAACATGGGGGTGGTGCCGCCTTGGCCGGGATTTCTGGAGGGGCTGCGACAAATTTGCACCGACGCCGGCGCTCTCCTAATCTTTGACGAAGTCATCACCGGGTTCCGGGTGGCCCGGGGCGGGGCCCAGGCCCTCTATGGCATCAAGCCGGACCTCACCTGCCTGGGCAAAATCGTGGGCGGCGGCCTGCCCCTGGCGGCCTATGGCGGGCGGCGGGACTTGATGAGCCAAATGGCCCCCGTGGGTCCCGTTTACCAGGCAGGGACCCTTTCCGGCAACCCCGTGGCCGTGGCCGCGGGATTGGCCACCCTGAAGGCCCTGGAGGGGCCGGGGTTTTATGAAGACCTGGAGGAAAAAGGCGCCTGGCTGGAAAAAGAGCTTATGAAAGCCGCAGCCCAGGTCCCGGTGACCCTCAACCGGCTGGGGTCCATGATGACCCTGTTTTTTACTGCCGGCCCGGTCACCAACCTGGAGGAGGCCAAGAAGTCCAACCTGAAGCGTTTTTCCAAATTTTTCCAGGGCATGCTGGAGGAAGGGATTTACCTGCCGCCCTCCCAATTCGAGGCCTTTTTCATTTCCCGGGCCCACACCCCCGAAGACCTGGAGTTAACCGCGGCCGCGGCCCGGCGGGTGATGAGCCGGCTATAGGCGTCAGGTTTCAGGTGTCAGGTTTCAGGTGTCAGGTGTCAGGTTTCAGGTGTCAGGTGTCAGCATTTACAAACGCCTAACCCTTGAACCGAAAACCTGAAACCTGAAACCTTCCGTCTGCTCACTGCTCACTGGCCACTGCTCACTTCAAAAATATCTCCCAGACTTCCTTGACAAAACCGGCCATAAATGGTTTATAACTAGTTTTGGAATTCATATCGCCATCGAGGATCTAAATGAAGCGCACCTATCAACCCCATAACCTGCGCCGGTCCCGGACCCACGGCTTTTTGAGCCGTATGAGCACCCGGGGCGGCCGTCGGGTTTTAAAGCGCCGTCGGGCCAAGTGCCGCAAACGCCTTGCGGTCTAAAGGGGGGAAGCCTCCCTGAGCCGGCCGGAAGCCCCAGGCGGCAGCCCTGCTCCCGCCTCCCATCCCTCCGTTAAAGGGACCGCCCGTTTCACTAAGGCGGTGCGGCTCCGCCGCCGCCGCGATTTTCTCAGGGCTCAGGTCCAGGGAACCCGGCTACACACCCCCCATTTCGGCGTCACCCTAGCCCCCAATGACGCGGGACACCCCCGCCTGGGGTTGGTGGTGACCAAACGGTTGGGCAAAGCCGCCCGGCGCAATCGGATCAAACGCTTGCTGAGAGAATTTTTTCGCCGTCATAAAACCCAGTTGCCCCCCATGGACCTGGTTATCCTGGCTAAAAAAGGGGCCAGCGGTCTGGGCTATCATCAGGTGCAAGAGGAGTTGAGCCGCCTGCTTATCCCCGGGAAGGATAAACCCCGTGACTAGAGCGGCCCTCTTACTTATCCGGGCTTACCAGATGCTGGCGTCCCCGCTGACGCCCCCCTGCTGCCGGTTTGCTCCCACCTGCTCCCACTATGCCCAGGAGGCTTTGCAGCGCCACGGCTTCCGGCGGGGCCTGGGTCTTAGCCTCCGCCGCCTGGCCCGCTGCCATCCCTTACATCCCGGGGGCTGGGACCCCGTGCCTTGAGGAGTTGAATACATGGAAAAACGGGCTTTGATCGCCCTGGCTTTAAGCTTTGCCGTCTTCATGCTGTTCATGGTAGTGGGGGAGAAACAACGCCAGCCGGCGCCGCCGGCGCCCCCTGCCGCCAAGGCCCCGGCCACCCCGGAAACGCCCCCGGCCTCTGTAGCTGCTAAACCCGCCGCGCCCGCGCCGCCGATTCCGGCCCCGGCCTCGGCTCGCCCCGCCAAAGACGTGGTGGTGGACACGCCGCTGTACCGGGCGGTCTTCACCGAGTTGGGAGGGCGCCTCAAAAGCTTCCAGTTGAAAAAATACCGCCAGGAGCTGGAGTTCAGCACCATCTTCAGCTTCAAACTCTATGGGGTGGGACTGGATGTCCACCGCTACCAGGACAACAGCCGGGGGGCCAAGCTCAAAGAACTGGTGCGCCCGGGGAAAAACCAGGAACTTCCCCTGAGCCTGAGCTGGGCCGGCAAAGATCTGGCCGTCTCCCCGCTCCTCCCCTATGAAGCCTCCCAGACCGAGGTCAGCGTAAAACCAGGAGAGACTGCCACTCTCCAGTTCACCGGGGCAAGTCCCCAGGGGGTGGCTTTCACTAAGACCCTCACCTTCAAGGCCGACAGCTACGCCTTTGATTTGGCCGTTAAATTGGCCAACCAGACCGGCAGCGCCCTGGACGGCCACCTGGATTTGGACCTGATGGAGAACTTTGCCGAAGAAGACGCCAGCAAGTTCCTCTTCCTGGGATTCAACGGCTCCATCAATAATCGCCTGGAAGAGTTGA
>VGSO01000080.1 GCA_016874945.1 Deltaproteobacteria bacterium | reverse complement strand
CTGAGCCTCTTGCAAAATTATGTAGCCGCAGGCTTCAGCCTGCGCCGGCACAGGCTGGAAAGCCTGTGCTACCGGATATTTCTTTAAGCAACATGGGAAAATCGCAGCCTCAAAATGAATTTTGCAAAAGCCTCAACTGAAAACTCGAAACTCGAAACTCAAGGAGAAGCCATGGGCGAAACGGCCCGGGAGGTCATGGACACTGAGTTTTTCACCCTCCGGCCTGACCTGACCATTGCCGAGGCGGTGAGGTTATTTAAAATGGCCAGCGAGGCCAGCGGGCGCCGGGTTTTCGGCATGATGGTCCTGGATGAAAGGGGCAGGCTGGCGGGGATGCTCTCCATCTACGACATCTTCCTGCTCATCCGTCCCAAACACACCCATATCTGGGGG
This sequence comes from Deltaproteobacteria bacterium, assembly GCA_016874945.1. Classification (GTDB taxonomy): domain Bacteria; phylum Desulfobacterota; class Desulfobaccia; order Desulfobaccales; family 0-14-0-80-60-11; genus VGSO01. The sequence continues at coordinate 9,994 of VGSO01000080.1, read as the reverse complement.
GAAATGGGGGACCTGGATTTAACGGGGCTCCTGGATGCCGCCTGCCGCCGGGCCCGGAACCTCCAGGTGGGGGACATCATGACCACGGAGGTCCTCACCGTGGCCCCGGACACCCCCCTGCTCCTGGTCATCGACATCATGATCAAGAAGCACGTGCGCCGCTTGCCGGTGGTGGAAGAGAGCCGGGTGGTGGGCATCGTCTATCTTTCCCAGGTCTTTGGGCATATCCAGGATAAATTGACCGGTGGATAAAAGTCGCGGCACCCTTCAGAAAAACGTGCTCCAGGGGCTGACGGTGCGGGAGGCCATGCGCCGTCAAATCATCAGCCTGCCGGCCGGGGCGGGGTTTGACCGGTGCATCCGGGCCTTGATCAAGTACAAGGTCAATGCCCTGCTGGTCACCGGCCACCGCCAGGAAGCCCTGGGAGTGGTATCCAAAACCGACCTCATGGGCGCTTATTACGCCGGGCTGCCCCTTACCACGCCGCTTCAGGACATCATGGTGGGACCGCCCCGGTTTTGCCGGGCGGATGATTCCCTGGATGCGGCCCTGGACGTCATGCGGGCCCATCGCATTCACCGTCTATACGTGGAAGAAGAACAAGGCGGCCAAGCCGCGGGGGTCCTGGCCTATCCGGATATCGTGGGCCTGCTCTACCGTTACTGCCACCGCTGCGACCGCAGCATTTTAAGGTCTGGCAAGACGGGCGCGGACCTGGCGGAGCACCTCACGGTGCGGGAAGTGATGACCCCGGGGGTGGAGGCGGTGGCGGAGAGCGCCGGACTGGCACAGGTGATGGAAGCCCTGGCCGCCGCCAGGCTGGCCGCGGTGCTGGTAAGAGACGAAACCGGCCTGCCCGTGGGGGTGGTGTCCAAGACCGACCTTATCCTGGCCTACCTGCACGGCCTTCCCCATGCAACCCCGGCCCGGACCATCATGAATTTCCCCGTGCAGGACCTCCCCCAGGACGAGATGCTGGCCCTGGCGGTCCAACAGATGATTTTTTCGGACATCCACCGCCTGTTCGTTTATAAGGAAGACCACCGGGATATCGTGGGGGTTTTGTCGTTGTCCGACGCGGCCCGGTTTCGCTCCGGGGCCTGCCGGGCCTGCCTCACCAGCCGGATAAAAATCTGATGCTGCAGCCGCCAGCTGTCAGCCGCCAGGAAAAAGCAAAGAAGGGTTAAGTGTCCTGGCTGCTAGCCGCTGACTGCTGGCTGCCGCCTTCACTTCATATAAATGGTGAAGCCCTGAGGCCCGAGGTTGAGGCTCACCCCCGCCTGCACCGACTGCAGATTGATGATGACGCCCCGCTGGTTCCGCATGGTGACGCCGCCGATGCCGCCGGCCAGGGTGAGGCCGGCCCCCGCGGCCACGTAGGTGCCGGGAAAGTCGCGAATGTCCCGCAGATTATAGACGTGGCCCACTGCGCTCACCTTGGAAATGCCCACGTCGCCCACGCTGAGGCCCTGGACCGTGAAGTAGTGGTTTCTCCCGTGGAACCGGACCGACCCCCAGCCCGTGGAAAAACCGATGCCGATGCCCACGTCCGTAAGTTCTATGGATATCCGGCCCACCGGGTCGTATCGCTCCTGTGCCTGGATGGGGGTGAAGGCCAGGAGGACGGCGGCGGCCACTGCCAAACTTAACAGTATCCGGCTGGGGCGTATCATCTTGCTTTCCTTTCGCTTTTGGATTAATAATGGATTTAGCTTCAAACTAAGTTGGTCTTAAAAGAATGTCAAGTTTGAATTATGGGGAGGTATCTCCAATACAACTATAGGGGTTGCCCAAAGTAATTTCCCCGTAGGGGCACGGCGAGCCGTGCCCCAGGTACAGGGGCACAGCACGCTGTGCCCCTACGTCAAAAAACAATCGGAAAAAACTTTTGGCAATCGCTATAAATAAATCTTGCTTAATGGAATAAAAAAGTATCTGGCCTTGGCCATTAGCAAAAGGCAGCATGAATAAGCTCAAGGAGGTGAAAATCTATACGGATGGCGGATGTCTGGGAAATCCTGGACCGGGAGGATACGGCGTTGTCTTATTATACGGAAATTATCGCAAAGAATTGTCCGGAGGATTCCGTTTAACCACCAATAACCGGATGGAATTGACTGCCGCCATTGAAGGCCTTAGGGCATTGAAATATCAATGCCAGGTTAAATTGTACAGCGATTCCCAGTACTTAGTGGATGCCATCAATAAAGGGTGGCTGGTTAAATGGCGAAATAATAATTGGAAGAAGAGCAATAAAGATGAAGTAAAGAATATCGACCTCTGGCAAGATCTCTGGGAATTGTGCGGCAGGAATGAGATAACCTTTATCTGGGTAAAGGGACACGCAGGTATTGTAGGGAATGAAAGATGCGATACACTGGCAATGGAAGCCGCCAATCGACAGAATTTGCCTCCTGACATTGTTTATGAAAGAGAAAATCCTCATCTCTTATTACCAACTATGAAAGCCGGTTATATTAATATTCCTGAGAGATGAGAGTTTGATAAGACTGGAGACAGGCCATAGCGTACAGCCTCCCGAGAACTTATGGGAAGTCTATCTAAAAAGAAATTTATCTTGCCGAAATCAGGACCCTTATGAGTCATGGAAGAAGGGAAAAAGTGACGGCCAGCCACATCCGGCGCTATGAAGCCCTGATTTTTTTCACCGGCGCGGTGACCCTGTCCCTGGAAGTGCTGGCTTCCCGGATAATGACACCTTACTTCGGGGTCAGTCTTTACATCTGGGCCGGCATCCTTTCCATCACCCTGGTGTTTCTGGCTTGCGGCTATCATCTGGGCGGGCGCATTTCCCTGGGGCGCTCCCCGGTCTCCTTGCAGGTGCTGCTTCTTATAGCCCCGGTAACTGCGGCCCTGTTCCTGGTCCTGGCCGCATTCTTCTATCCCTTGATTTTTCCCCTGCTTTCCGGGATCAATCTCATTGTGGCCAGCTTTCTGGGAAGCGCCGTTTTGCTGGCCGTGCCCCTGGTGGTCCTGTCGGCCATGAATCCCTGGCTCATCGCCCTGGCCCGGGAGGGCCATGCCGGGGGCGACGCCGGGGCCGGGCGGGTATTCTTCATCAGCACCATCGGATCGGTGGCCGGGGTGGTCCTCACCGCGTTCGTCATGATCCCCAATCTGTCCAACTGGTGCGGGGTTATCTGGTTGGGGCTCCTGCTAGGTCTTCTTGCCGGCTTAATGGCCTGGGTCCAGCGGGAACTGCCTCGCCGGGAACGGACGCGGCTGATAGCCCTAGGCCTGGCGGTGGCCTGCCTGGGAGGCGCGCTGCTGGCCGGGCAGCGGGTCTATTTCAAAATTCTGGCCGGGGCTGCGGCCCCGGGCCAGGAATTGGTGGTGCTGGCGCAATATCCTTCGGTATTCGGCAACATCAAGGTGGTGGCCGCCAGAGATGAATGCGGGGAGTTCCATGGGGAATTGCTCTACCTCCAGGACGGCATCATTCAGAACCACGTCTCCGCCACGGGGGAGGCCCTGGACCACACCGGGGAACTCTTGCCGATAATCGGGATTTATGCGCCGGTCCCCGGCCACGTCCTGATCCTGGGGCTGGGAGCCGGGATCCTTCCCCAGGCGCTCAAGCGGCGGGGCTGGCAGGTCACGGTGGTGGAAATCAACCCCCAGTCCCTGCGGGCGGCCCGGGAGTTCTTCGGGTTCAACCCCGAGGGGATGCGACTGTACGAAGCGGATGCCCGGACCCTGGTGCGCCGCTGGCATGGGGCTTTTGACCTGGCGGTGGTGGACCTGTTCCAGGGAGACGGCACCCCGGATTATCTGTTGACCTGGGAATTTTTCCGGGACCTGCACAACTGCCTGCGGCCCCAAGGGCTGGCGGTGATCAATGCCTTTTTCGACCCGGAAAACGAGGCCGCCAATCAGCGCCTCCTGGCCACCGTGGCCGGGGCCTATCCCCATCTCCTGGAATTCCGGACTCCTACCGGGGACGACCCGGTGGACAACGCCTATATTCTGGCTGCGGGTTATCCTTTGCCGGCTGAACCGGCCTTGGCCGCCGCCCGGAAGGAGCCGGGCCTTTCCGAAAAAAACCGGAACATTCTCCTTACCGCGCGTCCCCTGAACCGGGAGAGCCTGTCCGGCATTGCCCCGGTAAGCGACCGCCACAATATCTTTTCCCTGCTCCTGGCCGGGAGTCAGATGCGGTATAGAAACCAGTTTAACCGGCTGCCCTGGCACTTGCTGGTGAATTAGGGTGAGTTAGTGAAACTCTTTAAGGTTTCAAAAACTTGACAAAAAGGAGATAATTATACAGTATTCATATACATCATTAATAGAGGATGGTTCCATGGTGAGAACCCAGATTTATTTAACGGCAAAGGAACGGGACGCGCTCCGTGATCTGGCCCGGCAGACCGGCAAGAAGCAGAGCGAATTGATCCGGCGGGCCATTGACGAGTTTATCGACCGGATTCAGCCTCGGGATCGCCGGGCGATGCTGGAGCAGGCCCGGGGAATGTGGAAGGATAGAAACGATCTCCCCGATTTCCGGGCCTTGCGGCGGGAATTCGACCGTTTTGCCTAGCTATTTTCTCCCTCCCCCTTGAGGGGGGAGGGTTGGGGTGGGGGTGATGGCTCTGCGTCTTCTTCTGGATACCGATGTATTGGTGGATTATCTGCGGGACCGGGATGAAGCGGTGGCCTATTTGGAGGCCCGCGCCGAATCCATGCTTATTTCCGCTATCACGGTGGCGGAACTCTACGCCGGGGTGCGGGAGGGGGAAGAGCGGCGCAGATTGGCGGAGTTTCTGGCCGCATTGGAGATCATCCCCGTGGACGCGGTCATCGCCCAAAAAGGCGGCCTGTACCGCCGGGACTACGGCCCCAGCCACGGTGTGGGCCTGGCCGACGCCCTCATCGCCGCCACCGCGGAATTGCACCAAGCCCGCTTGGTTACCCTGAACGCCATCCATTTTCCCATGGTGGAGGTGGAAGTGCCTTATGCCAAACCATAATTTGGATTACCCGCCATAAGAAGTTAAAATAGACAATAATGCGGAATTAGGCTCCGATGGATACAGTCGTCCTATCCGTAAATAATGTTTCCATCAGGCTCACCGATGAGCGTTGGGTTCACATCACCGAGGAGCATTGTGAATTAGCCGGGCTGCGCCTGGAAGTCCTGGAAACCATAGGCCACCCAGCCCGGATCTTAGCCGGCGGTGCGGGAGAGGTTTTGGCGGTCAAGGAAATTTCGTTAGGAAAGCATTTGGTGGTAGTCTATCGGAAAATTTTAAAGGACGGTTTCATTATTACCGCCTTTCTAACCAGCAAAACCCAAGCGCTCCTGCGGAGGAAACAGCTATGGCCTTAGAAACTGTGGAACAATATTTAAAAATGCTTCCGGTAGTAAAAGCGTCGCCGGGAAAGTTCCTGTGGTCGTCTTATGATGCGGAGGCCGACGTCTTGTACATCAACTTTAAGAAGCCCAGTCATGCCACCGACAGCGAATTAACCGAAGACGATATCATTATCCGCTATGAAGGCGAGGAGGTTGTAGGACTGACTATCTTGCACGCCAGTAAACGTTGAGCCCTGGATGCCCGATACTCTATGACGGGGTGCGGCAGGAAGGAGAGAGGCGCAGATTGGCGGGTTTTCTGGCCGCAATGGAGATCATCCCTGTGGATGCCGAAATCGCCCAAAAAGGCGGCCTCTACCGCCGGGATTACGGACCCAGCCACGGCGTGGGCCTGGCCGACGCCCTCATCGCCGCCACCGCGGAGCTACACCAGGCCCGCTTGGTCACGCTGAACCCCAGACATTTTCCCATGGTGGAGGTGGCAGTCCCTTTTACAAAACCTGTGAGGCTCTTGCAAAATTCATTTTGAGGCTGCGATTTTCCCATGTTGCTTAAAGAAATATCCGGTGGCACAGGCTTTCCAGCCTGTGCCGGCGCAGGCTGAAGCCTGCGGCTACATAATTTTGCAAGAGGCTCCTGTGTAGGGGAACTTTCTGCCCATCTGTTAAGTTAGGGTGGGCTTGCCCACCATAAGAGAGTAAAATTGCCGAGGGGGGGGTCATACGTGTCACGGGGGCCAGCGGCAATTTGACAAATGGCCCCAATTATTTTAGAATAGTAATACTAAGTGATACGCAAATCAGGGGTGTCCAGATGAGAACCACAAAATTAGTATCTATTTCGATTTTGCCGGAGCTGTTGGCGGAGGCGGAAAAGCTGGCTAAGGAAGAAAACCGCACCCGCAGTGAACTTATTCGGGAAGCGCTGCGACGCTATATCTCCGAGAGAAGGTGGCAGAAGTTAACCCAGTATGCCCGCCTTAAAGCCGCCGAAGCGGGGATTGAGACCGAAGAGGACGTACTGCGTCTGATTGATGAATACCGCCGCGAACAGGCCGATGATCAGAGTGGTGGTTGATAGCAATGTGGTGGTTTCCGCGTTTTATTTCCCCGGAGGTAAGCCGGGGAAGACCCTGGCTTTAATAAGAGAAGGGGAACTTATCAATTTCACTTCGAAATATATCCTTGATGAAGTAAAGAGAATATTGAAAAAAAAGTTTTTGTGGAGCGATGCACAATCTCTTGAGGCGGTTGATGAAATCATCTCATTTTCTGAAATAGTCGATCCCCCAATAGAGCTGACGATTACTACTCACGATCCGGACAATCGCATTCTTGAATGTGCTGTAGCAGGTAGGGCCGATTTTATCATTTCCGGCGATCGCCATCTCACTTCTCTAAGAACCTTCCAGGCCATCAAAATCGTTGACCCGGCCACCTTTTTGGCAATAATTACTGGGGGAGGCTGAAGATAGCCAAATGGGCACAGTTGCGGGAACAGACTGCCTCCTCCACATCTCCAACCTCACCGTCCACTACGGCGCGGCGCAGGCGCTGTTTGGGATTGATCTGGAGGTGGGCAAGGGGGAGACCGTGGCGTTGGTGGGGGCCAACGGCGCGGGCAAGACCAGCCTGCTCAAGGCGGTCATGGGGCTTATTCCGCCCTCGGGGGGGCGCATAGTTCTGGACGGGGAGGACGTCACCGGCAGCGCGCCCTCGGCCATGGCGGCCCGGGGCGTGGCCCTGTGCCCCGAAGGGCGGGAGATGTTCGGGGACCTGACGGTCAAGGAAAACCTGGAACTGGGGGCCATGGCCCTGAAAATCTCCCAGGCGGAGCTGAAACCCCGCATGGAGGAGGTCTTCGCCCGGTTCCCCCGCCTGAAAGAGCGCCTCCATCAGCCCACCGCCACCCTCTCCGGCGGCGAGCAGCAGATGGCCGCCATGGGCCGGGCCTTGATGGCCCATCCCCGGCTGCTGCTGCTGGACGAGCCCAGCCTGGGGCTGGCCCCCCTCATCGCCGACGAAGTCTTTGACATTATCCGCCAGCTTTCCCGGGCCGGCGCCACCATCCTCCTGGTGGAGCAGAACGCGGCCCGGGCCTTGACCGCGTCCGGCTCCGCCTATTTAATGGCCAATGGCCGGATTGTCACCTCCGGCCGCAGCGACCGCCTGCTGGTGGACCCGGAGCTGCGGCGGGCCTTCCTGGGCGCGGCTTCCGATGACAATCCCGCGGCCTCCCGCCTGGGGGGCGCGGGCTTGACCAATATCCGACTGGTGAAACCCGACATGAGCAAACAAACCTTTATGCCGCCTTTTACAGCTGTGGAGGAGCTTAAGGCGCATCAGCTTCAAGGCTTGAAGTGGACGGTGCGCCACGCCTATGAAGGCTCCGGCTTCTACCGGGCCCAACTGGACGCCGCGGGAGTTTCCCCCGAAGACATAAAGTCTCTGGAGGATCTGGCCCGGCTCCCCTTCACCACCCCCGAAGACATCCGGGACGGCTATCCCTTCCCCTTGCGGTCGGCGCCCTACGAGCAGATCGTGCGCATCCACGCCTCCACCGGCACCACCGGCAAGCGCAAGATCATCGGCTACACCCAGAAGGACGTGGACGACTGGGCCCTATTCTTCGCCCGGGCCTACGAGATGGCCGGGGTCACCCCCCTGGACCGGGTGCAGATCGCGGTGGGCTATGGCATCTGGACCGCGGGCGCGGGGTTCCAGGCCGGCTGCGAGCGCCTGGGGGCCCTGGCCATCCCCGTGGGGCCGGGGAACGTGGATTTGCAATGCGAGTTCCTGGTGGACCTCCAGAGCACTGTGCTCTGCTGCACCGCGTCCATGGGCCTGCTCATGGCCGAAGAGGTGAACAAGCGGGGCATCGCCGACAAGATCAACCTGAAGAAGGTCATCTACGGGTCGGAGCGGTCCTCGGTGTCCATGCGCAAGAAAATCTCCGAGCTGTTCGGGGGCGTGGAAATCTTCGACATTCCCGGTCTGACGGAGCTTTACGGGCCGGGCACCGGCATCGAGTGCCCCCACCACGACTGCATCCACTACTGGGCCGACTACTACATCCTGGAGATCCTGGACCCGGACACCCTGACGCCGCTCCCCGACAACGAGTGGGGGGAGATGGTGGTCACCACCTTGTGCAAAGAGGCGGCGCCGCTGATCCGCTACCGCACCCACGACATCACCCGCATCATTGGCGGGCCGTGCACCTGCGGCGCGGTGCTGCCCCGGCACTCCCGCATCCGGGGCCGCTCCGACGACATGTTCAAGTTCCGGGGGGTGAATATCTTTCCCTCCAGCATTGACCGGTTGCTGTCGGAGATTCCGGGGCTGGGGTCCGAGTACCAGGTGCACCTGGCCCGGGACGACCGCGGCCGGGACCACATGCTCCTTAAGGTGGAGCGGGGCGAAGGGGTGGAGCCGGGCCGGGCCGACGAGTTGGGCCGGGAAGCGCGCTACGTCATCAAGCACAAGCTCCTGGTGACCCCGGAAGTGGAAGTGGTGGGCTACGGAGAACTGCCCCGGTCGGAGCGCAAGAGCCAAAGAGTTTTTGATACCAGGATCACCGATTCTGTGGTATAGGGAATGTATTACTTAATAATAATTATCATTGGTTCCACGAGGTGGAATCTGGTAACCCAGGATCCTAAGCTCTCCATAATCCTCCAACGCCTGGTTACGGCTTTTCAGCCGGAGCGCGTGTATCTATTCGGCTCCAAAGCCCGGGACGATTCCGGGCCGGATAGTGATTACGACCTCATGATCGTGGTGCCGGATGAAGCTCCCGCGGAGCGCCGCCGGAGCCGCTTGGCCTACCAGGCCCTGCGGGGCACCCGGACCGCGGCGGACATATTGGTATGGACCCGGACCGCCTTCGACAGCCGCCTCCACCTACCCGCCTCCCTGCCGGCCACCATAATCAGGGAAGGGAAGCTCCTTTATGCCGCTTGATCGCCCGAAGGAAGAATTATGACATCAAATTGGGAACATCAATTTAGAAATAGAATGAGCCAATTCGAAGCAGAGCGACCTCTTCGCACCGATGAAGTCGCTTTATCTATCAAGGCTCGGGTCAATTTAGGCTGCTTCCATCGTCAGCATTCTCCACATGCGTATGAAATTATTGATGAATATCTTCACTCAAATCGAGTCGAACTTTTAAACATATCTTTTGAGGAACATGAAAGTGGTCCAGAAATTCTCGTTTACATGGCTGTTACCGCGGCAGGACTACAGTTGGCAGCAAGTATCATCAACTTAATAGCAACAATTATTAAAGCCCGCTCGGAAGGTGTGAAGCGAGGTGACAGCCGATCAGCACCCGTTGATTTGATTGTTAGACGAATGGATAAAGATGGAAAGTTTTATGAAGAAAAAGTGCTTGAATTTAGATATAGAGACCCTGTCGATCAAAAGGTTATTGAAATAAAATTGAAGGAAGGTATAGCTAAGTGTCTTGGTATCAATGAGCCAGAAGATAGCCGCAATCAAGAGAAATAAATCTATGTAAGACATCCAGCCAGGGAGGCGGGTCGGAAAAATTTAAGGAAGGGTTGAAAAGAATATTTTAGGAATACTAAAAAGGAGGGGTTCTATGAAACACACGCTGAAAATCTTCTTGTTAGCAGTTGTTCTAGTTTTTGGTGT
>VGSO01000079.1 GCA_016874945.1 Deltaproteobacteria bacterium | reverse complement strand
CCAACAAAACCGGCCCCGACTGGGGCCGGTTTTTTCCGTTATTCTTAAAAAAACTTTACACTCTTGCCATGATTATTTAATATGATATCCACAAAATTTTTTTCAAGGTCTATTAATGAAATTTCCTTTACATTTTTTTCTAAATATGGAAATATTACCTCATGGCATGGTGTCGGCAATTTATCTTCGTTTTAGGAGAGGCTCTTGCAAAATTCGGTTTTTTGTCATCCTGAACGAAGTGAAGGATCTCAATCTCCTGTAAATACGAGATTCTTCGCTTCGCTCAGAATGACAAGGGGCGGCAATAAGTAATTTTGCAAGAGCCTCAGGAGAAAGGAGCAATCCCATGCAGATCGCGCTGATCTTGATTATCTTGGCGGTTCTCCCTTTGGGGGGACAAGAATCTTTCGCCCAGGATATTGATTTTCCTTATATCCGCCAGCGCCTCGGCAAACCGGCCGCGGATTTATGGGAGAGCCTTCCGGAGGAGATGACCGGCCCCGGGAAAACAGAACGGCGTGACCCTTTTGTTGATGGTTACATGAACAACCAGGGCCACGGCCGACACGATGCCGGGGAGGCGGTAAGCGCGGAATGGGTGCGGCGTTACGATGGCCCCGCCCACTACCATGATGGGGCCCAGACCCTGGCGGTGGACGGCCAGGGCAACGTCTATGTCACCGGGCATGCCTTCGGTCCCGGCGGATGGGGCTATGCCACCATCAAGTACAACGCCGCGGGCAACCGCCTGTGGGTGAAGCGATACACTGGACCTGCAGAAGACCACCAGGATCGTGCCACGGCTCTGGCGGTGGACGGCCAGGGCAACGTCTACGTTACCGGACTTTCATACAGCGACGAGACTGAACTTGACTACGCCACCATCAAGTACGACGCCGCGGGCAACCGCCTGTGGGTGCGGCGCTACAACGGACCCGCAGACGAAGATGATGTGGCCCAAGCCATCGCAGTGGATTCACAGGGCAACGTCTATGTCACCGGACGGTCATACGGTTCCGACGATATCCGTTATGATTACGCCACCATCAAGTACGACACCGACGGCAACCGACAGTGGGTGCGGCGTTACAATGGTCCCGGAAGATTCGTAGATTGTCCCACAGCCTTGGCGGTGGACGACCAGGGCAACGTCTATATCACTGGACGATCATACGGTTCCGATGATATCCTCTATGATTACGCCACCATCAAGTACGACACCGACGGCAACCGCCTGTGGGTGCGCCGCTACAACGGCCCCGGAAACGGCTCGGATTGGGCCATGGCCCTGGCGGTGGACGGCCTAGGTAACGTCTACGTTACCGGACTTTCATACGGCGCCGGGACCAATCTTGACTACGCCACCATCAAGTACGACCCTGCCGGCAATGAACAGTGGGTGCAGCGCTACAACGGCCCCGGAAACGGCTTGGATTGGGCCACGGCCTTGGCGGTGGACGGTCTCGGCAACATCTACGTTACCGGACTTTCATACGGCGCCGGGACCAATCTTGACTACGCCACCATCAAGTACGACGCCGCCGGCAATAAACAGTGGGTGCAGCGGTACAATGGCCCGGGAAACCGTGAGGATATGGCCCTGGCCCTGGCGTTGGACGGCCAGGGCAACGTTTACGTCAGCGGATCTTCCATGGGCAACACCGGCATCGGGGATGACTACGCCACCATCAAGTACGACGCCGCCGGCAACGAACAGTGGGTGCAGCGGTACAACGGCCCCGGAAACCGCTATGACTGGGCCACGGCCCTGGCGGTGGACGGGCAGGGCCACGTCTATGTCACCGGATCCTCCTATGGCGGACCCACGAACCACGACTTCGCCACCATCAAGTATGGCCAGGAATAGCCTAAAGGCGTTCCCGGCAACTAAAAGGAGAGGGGGTTTCCCATGAGCCGTGCAAACATTTTGGCGGGTTTCCTGGCGGTGTTTTGCCTTACCCTGGTAAGCGGGTATGCCGCGGCGGAGGAGATCACCGCCACCTTGCATTACGTGGCCGGCGCCCCTCCTTCCACCCCGGTGCTGGTCAGTTTCGGCATGCCTTTTCCCAAGGGGTTCATCTCCAACGCCAATCTCATCCGGGTCAAGGACGAGGGGGGCAATGAAATTCCCGCGCATGTGCGCCAGTTGGCGCCCTGGCGGGATTTGAGCGCCGGTGCGGACCTGCCGTCCATCCGGTCCGCCCTGGTTCAGGTGAACGTCACTTTCAACGGCGGCGCCACCAAGATCCTTAAGGTGGAGACCGGCGTCAACCGGACCCAGGACGTGGCCGCGGAGCAGCCCGTGCGGAGCAACTGGGTGCTGGTGGACGACGACAAATACCCCGGCAAATTCGGGGTCCATGAGCCGCCGGCGTACGTCACCCTGCCGCCCGCCTGGCTGGGCCGCTGCGCCGTTAAAGCGCCGGTGACGCCCTACTTCACCGCCGCCGATTTTTACTGGTACGACGACGCCTTGACCAACAACAATCCCGAGAAAAACTTTGGCCAGAATTTCTTCCGCACCGCCATCAATGATGATCCTGTTGTACCTCAGAGTCAATGGATACATTATTTGGAAGTAAACGATTATACGGATTCGCCTTACGAGCCCTGGCTTTATGACCGGGCCATGACCATGTTCACCATCTACCTGCGCTCGGGCAACGTGGCGGTCTTAAGGGAAGCCCACCGGGCCGCGTTTTTCTATGCCTCCAAGTTGAGCGCCGGCGGAGGGTTCACCTTAAAACCACCTGAGGATGGAATATATGATTTAAAATACTCTTATAATGAGTGTCTCTTCACCGACCTGCTCCTGGTGGGAGACGAGGGCTGGCTGCCTCAGATTAATAACGTCACCAAGATCATGACGCGAACCTTTGATTATGTCTTCAAGGGGGATCGCCCGCCGGAGAAATTATGGACCGAAAGACACCTGGCCTTCTCCTGGCTGGCGTTTATCGTGGCTTACGAAGCCACGGGGAACGCCGCCTATGCCGCGGAGGCCCGGAAACGGGCCGACGCCATTTTCCACCATCAGAATAATCCTCCGGCCGATGCGGAGCATGGACAGGCCCCCAATGACGGGGCCCTGATGCACGGCTATGACCATCATGAAGGTTATGGCAAATGGCAGGAGGATATGATCGAAGGAGTGGCCTGGTGGATCTTTTCCCCCTTCCAGACGGTGCTGCTGGTGGACGCGATGCAGCGCTACCACCAGCACAGCGGCGACCCCCGGGTGCCGGGTTCCGTCATGCGGTTTGCCGACGCCATCATCAACGTGGCCGATGCGGTCCGGGATGAAGATCCGGATGGGGAGGACCCGGCCCTGGGCTACCCCGAACCCTGGTACCTGGCCAGTTCCCAGGGAAACTATCGATATTATGACCCGACTACCCAACAAATCATGAACTACAATGAGTGGGACGACGAGGAGCATTGCCTGGACGTGGCCAAAATCACCGCCTTGGCCTATCATTTTTCGGTGCTGGCGGGGAAGCCCCAGGCTAAATATTTTAATGAAACGGTGGCGCTTCTCAAAGGCGCCAAACTGGTGCTGGATTTTTGGATTCGGCCGGGAGCCCATGATCCCCCTCCCCCCCCCAAGAGCATTTATCGCCTGGCCCCGCCCCGCAAATTCGGCTGGTGGTTCCGGACCACCTCGGACCTGGATTATTTGCTCACCCCGCGAATCTCCTCGGGGGCGGCAATCCTGCTCCTGCTGGATTGAGGCAGGCCAAGGGAAAAGGCGGCAATTGCCAGCTAGGTCAGCCACCAACTCCCCTGATGGTTTAGCCGATAGTGGTGCAAGGGAAAACCGGTGGGTCCCGCGGTTGCAACAAATCGAAGCGTCCTATCGGGAACTTATTGAGATAATTTCCGGAAAGGCTCCATTTTTATTGGCGGGCCCCCAATAACAGGGCCGGCATCCTCCACCCCCGGGCGGCAGAGGATCTCAACGCCATTCCTTCAAGCTGATGGAGCCCTTCAGAATCTCCAGAAAGTGGCTGCGCCGCGAGGTCCAGGCCCCGGCATTGGCGTAAATCTTGCCATCTTCCATGACCTGCAGGCCGTGGCGGTGGCTATGGCCGAAAATCACGATATCAAAGCCCCGGGCAAAGAACTCCCCCGCGGCTTGCAGATATTGGGGACTGTCCACTGCGGCGGGAGCAAGTTGCGGTAATCTTCTATTTCTTAACCCGGCCAGCAACTCCATTAACCTTTCAATCTTAAAATAGAGATGAAATAGTTCCGGACGGAACCTCAGTAATTTCCCCAGGAACCTGGCTATTTGAATGTATTTTCCCTGATGATTTTGGAACAGGTAATCATAATAATGCCCATGCTCAATATGTATCCGCTTTCCGCCGGAAACCACCTCCAGGCAGGAAACCACCGGAAAAATGCCGGATTCTTCCAGGAAATTTTTAATGAAGATGTCGTGGTTGCCTAAAACGTAGTAGATTTTATTTTTGCCGCTATTAAAGAAATCCTTCAAGCTTTTTAACGCCGAATCCAGGTCCTTTAAGAATTTAGGAATGGAAAATTGTAACAGGTCCATCCCATCGCCATTGATGCAAAGACTGATATTATTTCTAGAGAGATGTTTCAAAAAATTTCGGAGACTGCGGCTCTTGAGAAAAGAGGGGTTTCCCAGGTGCAGATCGGAAATTACACAGAGATGGTCTTCCTCAACCCGGATGCCAAGTTTCGCCATTTTATCCGCCCCGTCGCCTGATAAGATCTAACCCACTTCATTCATGAACTTTTCAAAATATGCGACAACTTATTGAAATGCATGATATATTTTGAAAGCCCTAATAAGCAGAGTGTTTTTTGCACAGGCTGGAAAGCCTGTGCCACCAGGTTCTTTGCCTCCTGGTGAATTATACCGTGTCCGCTTTCAGGTGCAACAAACTCAACCTGTAACTTATTGATAAATCTTATTTATTTTAACCGAAAACCGAAGACCGAAAACCGAAAACGGTATTATTCGGGCTAAGCGCCGGAATCGCCTCAACGTGGATAAAGAATGCCGGCGCGCTTCCGGATCGAGGATATTATCTGGGGCATGGTCATCGCGGTTCCCTTTTGGGTCAGAAAATTGGGGAGATGACCTCCCGGATCGGTCAACAGCCGATAAGTGACTTTAGTTTTGTTATTCCCGAAAGGTTCCAGAAGCCACTCGCCGCAATTTTCCCGCAGGTTGCCGATTTCCAGAGACCAGTTGCTTTTATAGATATGCCGGGCGCAAAGGGTCTCGTCCTGCAAAATTTTTATGATGTACCACCGGTTGCTGATGGGCCAGGGGAAATCCAACAAACTATAAAGATAAATCAAGTATTTCCGGGCAGGGACCCGATAGCTGGCAGGATCCGGCGGCGCCGGATCGAGCAGCGCCTCCACCTCTTTGGGGGTAACGGGCTTCTTTTCCAGGATCCCTTTGAGCCTCTCCGGCCTCACCGCCATGCTTTTCAGGGTCCGGGGCATAAAATCCTTATAATTGTTTACGTCGGTGATCACCTGCCAGACAATTTCCGGAGGGGCGTCGATCACCCCTTTTACCTCGCCTCGTTTCTGCGAGGTTCCGGGCACATCCTCGCAGAAGGAAACGATCTCTCCTGATGCCAATCGGTCAGGGGAGTCGGCAGAAAAAGTGGGGGAGGGAAAAAAAAACGCCGCGGCCCCAAGAACTGCCCAGGCCCAGGAGAGCCGCCTTCTCGTCAGGGTAACCGGAGACACCATGGGCATGGCCTTCTTGTAAGTAACGGTTGGCAAGGAATTATGCGGCAGCTTATCGCCGCCGGTCCCATGGGGGAATCCCCCGGCGGTTACTGCGTAAACCTGGCAGGTTACCGCGAGATGCTCCCCTGCATTTTATTAAACGGAATCCGGTGAATTTCTGATAAAATAAGTTATTGATAAAAAGATTTCAAGGAGTCCCACATGGTTGACCTGAATATGGGGGTGGTCCAGCCCATCAAACTCACCTTAAAAAGCCGGTTTAAATTCCGCTGCCACCCCGGAGTGTCCTGTTTCACGGAGTGCTGCGGCCGGACCACCATCATTCTCACCCCTTATGACATTTTGCGCCTGCGTCAAAGGCTGGGCATCACTTCCGGAGGATTTCTGGACCTATATGCCCGCCGGGAGCAACACGACAAATCCGGCCTCCCCATGGTGGTCATGGATATGGAGAGATATGGAGGGCACTGCCCCTTCGTCCGTCCCGTAACCGGGTGCCAGGTGTACGGCGACCGGCCCGCCTCCTGCCGCTATTATCCCATCGGCCAGGGAAGCCTCATCACCGAAGAGGGCCTGGATGAGTTCTTTTTTTGCGTTAAGGAAGAACACTGCAAAGGTTGGGAGGAAGACGCGGAGTGGACCATTGAGACCTGGCGGGCCGACCAGGGTTTCGACCTTTACGATGAGATGAACCGGGAATGGAAGACCATGATGCTCCGGCGGGCGCCCGATGGCGGCCCGGTCACCGACGAGCGGGGTAATAACCTGTTTTACATGGTGGCCTATGACCTGGACCAGTTCCGCCGCTTCGTCTTCAAAAGCCGGTTTTTGCAGATCTTCCAGGTGGAAGACGAGGTGCAGGAAAGAATCTGGGATTCCGATGAGGATCTCCTGGAATTCGGCATTAATTACCTCAAGATGGCCTTGAAACTGGAAGACGCCAAGATCATCGGACTGGCCCCCCAAACCCGGGAGGCCGGCGTCTAATCGAACCATGCGGCGCCCCGGGCGGGTTTCCCCCCACTGGATGACAATGTTATTTATTACGGATCATCTTCACTAAAGGAGGCCGCCATGGCGCCGGTGCAGACGGAAGAGCTCAACGCCACCCCGGAAGAAATTGCCGGCATCTTGAAGAACTACCGGGTCATCGCCATAGTGGGCCTCTCTCCGAATTCCAGCCGCCCCAGCCACCAGGTGGCCCAGTACCTTCAGCAGCACGGCTACCGCATCATCCCCGTCCATCCTCGCTGCACCGAGGTTCTAGGGGAAAAATGCTACCCCAGCCTCCAGGACATTCCTTTCCCCGTGGAGGTGGTGGACATCTTCCGCCAAGTGGATGCCATTCCTGCCATCGTGGCGGAAGCTATAAACATCAAGGCTAAAGCGGTATGGATGCAGTTGGGCCTGGTGGAGCCGGATTCCGCCCGCCGGGCCCGGCAAGCCGGGATCCAGGTGGTTATGGACCGCTGCATGAAAGTGGAGCACGCCCATTTACAGTAGTAGTCAGGACCTGATTAGGGCATGGCCGATGGAAAACATCCTGGAAAAACGGTATGAAAAGCGAGGCGCCCTCCCCCCTTCCCGGTTGAACCAAGATGATATCCTCCAATTGGCCGCGTTAATCCAGGAAACGTTCTCCAAAACCGAAATAGAGCGTTTTTTTCGGATATCCACCAACATTGATGACACCCGGGTTTTTTCCAACTCCCTGGAAAATTTTTTGAGCCAACCCGAACTGCCGCAAAAATTTTCCGACCTGTCCTTTATGATGCAAGGCTGGCAGGGAAAGACCAGGTTCGACAAGGCGGTCTTGCTGGATTTCAGCAAGTATTCGGTGCAGTTGAGCGTGGGGGGCCTCGATCCGGTCTGGGTATATGACCAATGTCGCAAGATCGACAATTTCCTGAAAAATAAGACAGCCGGGTACTGGCCCCTTATCAGCCTGGAGCGCTTCCTGATCCTGGGCATCACCACGATCCTGGTCTGCAACATCATCATCTCCCGCCAACTCTTCCTGGATAAACTACTTTTGTTGGGCCTGTGGGTTTTTCTGGTATTCTTTGACACCCGGAAAGTCTGGCCTTACTCCTGCATCAGCCTGAAAAACAGATGGTCTGTCTTGGAAAAAGAAAATATCGCCTTGTTTTTAGTCTTCGGCGTTATAATGGGCGCCATTATCGGCGGCGCCATCATGCCCCTGTTGACGCGGTGACTTTTGCTTGCCCCTGGGCCCGGATTACCGCTTAACCCCGATGGAAGGAGCCTGTAAATCATGGAAACCACCCTCTTTAACCAACACGGCAAGGCGGTGGCTTATATTGGCGAGGATGGCCAGACCATTTACGCCTGGGACGGGCGCCCCGCGGCCTATCTGCTGGAAGACAAGGTTTACGCCTTCAACGGCAAGCAGTTGGGGTGGTTCGACAACGGCACCGTCTTTGACATCTTCGGCCTGCGCTGCGGGTTTATCCACCGCAAATCCCCCCTGGCCACCCAGATGGAGCCTGGCAAACCGGTGAAGGGCGCCAAACCCATGAAAAGCCCCCGGCAGATGCCGGTGGCCAAACCCGCCCTGTTGTACGGCTTCTCCGCCAAAAAACTGGAAGAAATATTGGAGGAAGGGGAGAACCAGTAACCAGTAATCAGTAATCAGTAACCAGTGGCCAGTGGTCAGTGGCCGGTTTTAAAAAATCTTTGTACTTTTACTGATTACTGATCACTGATTACTGATCACTGATTTAGTGGGAAAGGACGCCCATGCTGGCCCGGGTCAAAAGCGGCGCGCTCCAGGGAGTGGACGCCTTCATCGTGGAGGTGGAGGTGGACCTGGCCTTCGGAGCGACGGCCTTCATCACCGTGGGTCTGCCCGAGATCGCGGTCAAGGAAAGCATCTTCCGGGTCAAGGCCGCGGTGAAAAACTCCGGCTATCCCTTCCCCAGCGGCCGGGTCACCATCAATCTCGCCCCCGCCGACGTGCGCAAGGACGGCACCGGCTTCGATCTCCCCGCGGCCTTGGGGATTTTATGCGCCCAGGGCATCGTCCCCCAGGATGGCCTGGAGAAGCACCTGCTCTTCGGGGAGCTTTCCCTGGACGGCCGCCTTAAACCCACCCGGGGAGTGCTGTCCATGGCCCTGGCGGCCCGGGACGCCGGCCTGGCCCTGGTCATCCCTCCGGCCAACGTCCGGGAGGCGGGCGTGGTGGCCGGCCTGGACCTCTACCCGGTGGAGACCTTATCCCAGGTGGTGGAGTTTCTCTCGGGACGCCTGAACCTTCTTCCCGCGCCGCCGCCCCCGCCGGAGGTGCAAAACCCGGAGCCGCGTTTCGAGGTGGACTTCCGGGAGGTCCGGGGCCAGGAGCCGGTGAAACGGGCGCTGCTGGTGGCCGCCGCGGGGGGCCACAACGTCCTCATGGTAGGCCCCCCGGGCGCGGGGAAAACCATGCTGGCCCAGCGCCTCCCCTCCATCCTCCCGCCCCTGAGCTTCGAGGAAGCCCTGGAGACTTCCAAAATTTACAGCATCATAGGGCGTCTGCCTGCGGGTCAAGCCCTCATCACCGCCCGGCCCTTCCGGTCGCCCCATCATACCATCTCCGACGCGGGGCTCATCGGCGGCGGCACCACCCCCCGGCCCGGCGAGGTGAGCCTGGCCCACCACGGGGTGCTCTTCCTGGACGAGCTCCCCGAGTTCCGGCGCTCCACCCTGGAGGTCCTGCGCCAACCCCTGGAGGAGGGCCGGGTCACCATTTCCCGGGCTTTAACCTCCCTCACCTACCCGGGGCGCTTCATGCTGGTGGCCGCCATGAACCCCTGTCCCTGCGGCTTTTTCGGCGACCCCCGCCAGCCCTGCTCCTGCACCCCCAAGCAGATTCACCAGTACCGGGCCAAGATTTCCGGGCCGCTACTGGACCGCATCGACATCCAGATCCAGGTGCCCGCGGTGAAGTTCCAGGACCTGGCGGACCAGGAGTCCGGGGACAGCTCCCCGGCCCTCCGGGACCGGGTGGTCCGGACCCGGGAAATTCAGGGGCGGCGCTTCGCCAAGAGCAGCGGCGTCTTTGCCAACGCCCACATGACCCCCCGGATGCTCCGGCAGCACTGCCCCCTGGACCAGGCCTCCCAGCGGCTTCTGGAGGCGGCCATGGAGCGCCTGGGCTTTTCCGCCCGGGCCTTTCACCGCATCCTCAAAATCGCCCGCACCATCGCCGACCTGGAGGCCGCCCCGGCCCTGGCTCCGGCCTACGTGGCCGAGGCCATCCAGTACCGGACCATGGACCGGAATTTATCCCTGGTTACCAACTACGCCGCCAAGGAAACATCGGTGAAATATCTGAGGGAGCTTATTGAGCCGTATCGCAAATGATCTCTGGTAAGGAGCGGCTTACGCGCCATGAAATGGGGCGGTGGGCGCCCCCTAATACCGTTTTCGGTTTTCGGTCTTCGGTTTTCGGTTAAAATAAATAAGATTTATCAATAAGTTACAGGTTGAGTTTGTTGCACCTGAAAGCGGACACGGTATAATACCGAGTTGCGATCAAACGAGTAGAATTGTCATTCTGAGTGCAGCGAAGAATCTAGATTCTTCACTCCGCTTCGCTCCGTTCAGAATGACAAACTCAAAATTACCTCTTTGAGCGCAACTTGGTATTAGCC
>VGSO01000078.1 GCA_016874945.1 Deltaproteobacteria bacterium | reverse complement strand
CTTGCAAAATTATGTAGCCGCAGGCTTCAGCCTGCGCCGGCACAGGCTGGAAAGCCTGTGCTACCGGATATTTCTTTAAGCAACATGGGAAAATCGCAGCCTCAAAATGAATTTTGCAAGAGCCTCCAAAAACAGGAGATTCCCAATGCCTAGCGGCATTATCGGAAAGAAATTGGGCATGACCCAGATCTTCGACAGCGACGGTCTGGCAGTGCCGGTCACGGTCATCGAAGCCGGGCCCTGTTTCGTGGTGCAGAAAAAGACCGGCGACACGGACGGCTACGAGGCCGTGCAGTTGGGCTTTGAGCGCAAGCCCCTGGCCAAGTTCGTCAAGCCCATGAAAGGGCATTTCGAAAAGCACGGCGCCAAAAGCGGCTTCAAGCACCTTAAGGAATTTCGCTTAGACGACGCCGGGCCTTACGAGGTGGGTCAGGAAGTCACCGTGGAACAGTTCGCCATCGGCGAACGGGTGGACGTGGTGGGAACCAGCAAGGGCCGGGGGTTCACCGGCTGTGTGAAGCGCTGGAACTTTGCCCGGGGTCCCATGACCCACGGTTCCATGAACCACCGGGCGCCGGGTTCCATCGGGGCCAGCGCTTATCCCTCCCGGGTGGTCAAAGGCAAGAAGATGCCGGGTCACATGGGGAACACCCGGGTGACCGTGAAGAAACTGGAAGTCATTGACGTGCGTCCGGAGGAGAACCTGCTGATGATCCGGGGCGCGGTGCCCGGCCCCTCTAAGGGACTGGTGCTGATTCACAAGATCGGGTGACGGCTATGCCCACTGTGGACATTTTCAATATAGACAAGGAAAAGGTAGGAGAGCTGGACCTCAAGGGCGACATCTTCGGGGTGGAGGTGGAAGGCCACCTGCTCCACGAAGTGGTCACCTGGCAGCTCGCCTGCCGCCGGGGCGGCAACGCGTCCACCAAGACCCGGGGGGAAGCCCGGGGCGGCGGCCGCAAACCCTGGCGGCAGAAGGGCACCGGCCGGGCCCGGGTGGGCTCCATCCGTTCGCCCCTGTGGCGGGGGGGCGGCGTTGTCTTCGGGCCTAAGCCCCGGAGCTACGCCTACACCCTGCCCAAGAAGGTGCGGCGCCTGGCTCTGAAGATGGCCTTGAGCAGCAAGGTGGCCAACGGCCAACTGGTGGTCCTGGACTCTTACCCCTTCGAGGCCCCCAAGACCAAGGACTTTGTCAAGGTGTTGGAAAACTTTGATATTCGCAAGGCGCTGTTTATCACTTCGGAGGAAAACCGGGTTTTGGAGCTGTCGGCCCGGAACGTGCCCTACATCCAGGTCATGCTCCCCCAGGGGCTGAACGTTTACGATATCCTGCGCCATGACCACCTGGTGCTCTTTCCCCCGGCCCTGGCCCAGATCGAAGCGAGGTTGGCGCCATGAAAGATTATCATCACCTGATTAAGGGGCCGGTCATTACGGAAAAGACCCATAGCCTGAGAATGATGGGCAACAAGGTGACCTTCCGGGTGAACCTCAAGGCCAACAAGATTGAGATTCGCAAGGCCATTGAAGACCTGTTCAAGGTCAAGGTCCTGGAAGTGAACACCATCAGGATGCGGGGCAAGAAAAAGCGCATGGGGCGCATCGAAGGGGTGCGGCCCGACTGGAAAAAGGCCATCGTCACGCTGGCGCCGGGAGAAAAGATTCCCGGGTTTGAGATGTAATTAAGGAAGAGGCGAAAAGGGTAAAAGGCGAAAAGGCAAAAAATTAAGATTTTTATAAATCCTTTTTTCATTTCGGCTAATCGAATAGAGCGAAATTAAGAAGTAGATTCCCTTAGAGGGTCAAGATATGGCTTTAATATCCCGTAAACCAACTTCGCCCGGGCGGCGGTTTCAGACGGCGTCGGATTTTGCGGAAATCACCCGGTCCGAGCCGGAAAAGAGCCTGGTCACGGCGCTGCGCAAGACCGGGGGCCGCAATAACTACGGCCGCAAAACCGCCCGCCACCGGGGGGGCGGCCACAAGCGCCTCTACCGCCTCATCGACTTCAAGCGGGACAAGCTGGAGGTTCCAGCCAAGGTGGCCTCCATTGAATACGACCCCAACCGTTCGGCCCGCATTGCCCTGTTATTCTACCTGGACGGGGAGAAGCGCTACATTCTGGCCCCCGCGGAACTAAGGGTGGGGGACACGGTGGTGGCCTCCCGGGAAGCGGACATCAAACCGGGCAATTCCCTCCCTTTGCAGTACATCCCCGCGGGCACCCTGGTGCACAACGTGGAAATGAAGCCCGGCAAGGGGGGCCAGTTGGCCCGGTCCGCGGGCAGTTACGCCCAGTTGATGGCCAAGGAAGGCAAGAATGCCCACCTGAAGCTGCCTTCCGGAGAAGTGCGCATGGTGCCCCTGGCTTGCCGGGCCACTGTGGGCCAGGTGGGGAACGCGGAGCAGGAGAATATTTCCCTGGGCAAGGCCGGGCGCAAACGCTGGCTGGGGCGCCGCCCCCACGTCCGGGGCGTGGCCATGAACCCGGTGGACCACCCCCTGGGCGGCGGCGAAGGCAAAAGCTCCGGCGGCCGCCACCCCTGCACCCCCTGGGGCAAACCCACCAAGGGTTACAAGACCCGAAAACCCAAGGGAAGCGACCGATATATTATTAAACACCGGTCGAAGAAGTAGAGAGGTAGCTCGTGGCCCGATCGCTCAAAAAGGGACCCTATGTGGAAAAGAGCCTGCAGGACAAGGTTCTCAAAGCCAGGGAGACTTCGGACCGCCGGGTGATCAAGACCTGGTCCCGGCGCTCCACCATCACCCCGGAGTTTGTGGGACTGACCCTGGCAGTGCATAACGGCAAGAAATTCATCCCGGTGTACGTCACGGAGAACATGGTGGGGCACAAGCTGGGTGAGTTTTCCCCCACCCGCCTCTTCGGCGGCCATGCCGGGGACCGCAAGACGAAAGTGGGTAAGAAATGATCACGGCTCGCGCCCGGTATCTGCGCATCGCGCCGAATAAGCTGAGAAGGGTGGCCAGCTTGCTGCCCGGCAAAAAAGTGGACGACGCTCTGGCCCTGCTCAAATTCATGCCCCAAAAGGGCGCCCGGCTGGTGCGCAAGGTGGTGGAATCCGCGGTGGCCAATGCCGAACAACGGCCTAATGTGGATGTTGATCTTTTGATTATCAAAGGCATTCAGGTGGACGGCGGTCCCAGCCTGAAGCGCTTTATGGCTCGGGCCATGGGGCGGGTCAACCGTATTCTCAAACGGAGCAGCCACCTCACGGTGGTCCTGGCCGAAGGGCCGGCCAAGAAACGTTAAGGAGGCAGGATTGGGTCAGAAAGTTCATCCCATCGGTTTTCGCCTGGGGAACTTCCGCAAGTGGGATTCCATCTGGTTCGCTCGCAAGGACTTCTCCAAGCTGTTGCTGGAGGACCGGAAAATCCGGGGATTCGTCAAGAACGACCCCGAGCTGAAGGGCGCGGGCATCGCCGGCGTGGACATCAAACGGGCGGCCAACAAGGTGACCATCAAGATCCACACCTCCCGGCCGGGAATGGTCATCGGCCAGAAAGGCAAAAAAATCGATGACCTGCGCCGCCGCTTGCTGAAGGCCATAGGCCGGGACCTGGTCATCGATGTCCAGGAGGTGCGCAAACCCGAAATCAACGCCCAGTTGGTGGCGGAAAATATCGCCCAGCAGTTGGAGCGCCGGGTGTCCTTCCGCCGGGCCATGAAGAAGGCAGTGACCCAGGCTTTGAAGTTCGGGGCCAAAGGCATAAAGCTGCGCTGCAAAGGCCGCTTGGCCGGCGCGGAAATCGCCCGCCAGGAATGGTACCGGGAAGGCCGGGTGCCGCTGCACACCCTCAGGGCGTTCATTGACTACGGCTTCTCCGAAGCCATGACCACATACGGAGTCATCGGCGTCAAGGCCTGGATCTTCCACGGGGAGGTTTTGGGCGTGGAAGAAACCGGCGGTTTTTAAGTAGGGTGGGCTTGGCCCACCAGCAACCTGGGATATTTTATACCGTGTCCGCTTTCAGGTGCAACAAACTCAACCTGTAACTTATTGATAAATCTTATTTATTTTAACCGAAAACCGAAGACCGAAAACCGAAAACGGTATTAATGGTGGGCCGCGCCCACCCCTACATAAGCCTCCCGTAAGGGGGGATTGGTTGGATAGGTCATGCTCAGTCCTAAACGAGTCAAATATCGCAAGCAGATGAAAGGCCGCATGCGGGGGCAGGCCACCCGGGGCAATTACCTGGCCTTCGGGGAATTCGGCCTCCAGGCCCTGAACTGCGGGCGCATCACGGCCCAGCAGATCGAGGCGGCCCGAATCGCCATCACCCGCCACGTGAAACGGGGCGGCAAGGTGTGGATCCGGGTTTTTCCGGACAAGCCCTTTACCAAGAAACCGGCGGAAACCCGCATGGGCAAAGGCAAAGGTAGCCCGGAAGGCTGGGTGGCGGTGGTGCGTCCGGGTCTGGTGCTCTATGAGCTGTCCGGGGTGGAGCCGGAGGTGGCCCGGGAAGCCATGCGGCTGGCGGCTCACAAGTTGCCGGTGAAGACCAAGTTCGTGGCCCGGGAGTCGGCTCCCCCGGCCGTTACGGAAGCAGTGGCGCCTTCTCCGGCGGCTGAGACACTGGGGGCGTCATGAAGGCCGCAGACTTGCGAGAGCTGACCGTGGAAGAGCTCCAGGCTAAGATGAAAGAGCTCTCCGAAGAACTCTTCAAGCTCAACTTCCGGCACGCCAGCCAGCAGTTGGACAATACTGCCCGGCTGGGGCTGGCCCGTAAAGACCTGGCCCGGGTGAAGACGGTGCTCCGGGAGAGAACCGGGTAGAAATAATAGTTTTCAGTTTTCGGTTTTCAGTTTTCAGTTAAAAATGCTTTTTTAAAACTGACAACTGACAACTGGCAACTGGCGACTGAGGAAAATATGGAAAAAAAACGCGGCGTGCGCAAGACCCGGGTAGGGGTGGTGGTCAGCGATAAGATGGACAAGACCGTGGTGGTGGAAATCAAGCGGCTGCTGGCCCACCCCCTGTATCACAAGACCATCCGGCGCCGGGCCAAGATCAAGGCCCATGACGCCACCAACGCCTGCCGGGTGGGGGACAAGGTGCTCATTGAGGAAACCCGCCCTTTAAGCCGGGACAAGAACTGGCGGGTGAAACAGGTCCTGGAGAAGGCGCAGTAGCCAAAGGCTAGGGGGACTTAAGTCATGATCCAGGTCCATACGCAACTGACCGTAGCGGATAATTCCGGGGCCAAGCGGGTCTTCTGCATCCGGGTGCTGGGCGGGACGCGACGCCGCTACGCCCGGGTGGGGGACATTATCGTGGTCTCGGTGAAAGAGGCTCTGCCCCATTCCAAGGTGAAGAAGGGCGACGTCATGCGGGCCGTGGTGGTGCGCACCGTGAAAGAGCAGCGCCGGGCCGACGGCTCTTATATCAAGTTTGACGACAATTCCGCGGTGCTCATCAACCCCGCCGGCGACCCCATCGGGACCCGCATCTTCGGGCCGGTGGCCCGGGAACTTCGGGCCAAACGGTTCATGAAGATTATCTCCCTGGCCCCGGAGGTGCTGTAAATGGGCAAACCCAAAAAGAAAGCGGAACCGGTCTCCGTCCGCTTGAAGAAGAATGACCTGGTGGAGGTCATCACCGGCAAGGAAAAGGGCAAGACCGGCAAGATCCTCAAAGTGGTGCGGGAAAAGAACCAGGTGCTTATTGAAAAGGTCAACATGATCAAGCGGCATACCCGGCCCAGCCCCACCACCGGCCAGGGGGGCATCATCGAGAAAGAAGCGCCCCTGAACGTGTCCAAGGTGATGCTTATCTGTCCCAAGTGCGCCACCGCCACCCGCTTCGCCCTGACCAAAACCGGCGAGGGCAAAAAGGCCCGGCAGTGCCGGAAGTGCAAGGAATTGATTGATGGCTGAGAAACAGCAGAAAACTCAGAAAACTCAGAAACCCCCAAAAGCTGGAAAAGCTCCCAAACCTTCCAAAGCTGAGAAAGCCGGGCAGCCAGAGAAAGCTCTGGAAGCTGGGAAAGCCGGGAAACCTGAGAAGGTGGAGAAAGTTGAGAGGGTCCCCCCCCGGCTGTGGGAATATTACCGCGGCGAATGCGTCCCCCGCATGATGCAGGAGTTCCGCTACAAAAGCCCCATGCAGGTCCCCAAACTGGAGAAGATCGTCATCAACATGGGGCTGGGCGAAGCCATTCAGAATATCAAGCTCCTGGAGTCGGCGGCCGTGGAACTGGCGGCCATTGGCGGCCAGAAAGCGGTGGTGACCCGGGCCAAGAAATCCATTGCGGCCTTCAAGCTCCGGGAGGGCATGCCCATCGGCTGCATGGTGACTTTGCGCCGCCAACGCATGTACGAGTTTTTCGACAAGCTGGTGAACGTGGTGCTCCCCCGGGTGCGGGACTTCCGGGGGGTGTCGGACCGCTCCTTTGACGGGCGGGGCAACTACACCCTGGGCATCCGGGAGCAGATCATCTTCCCGGAGATCGACTATGACAAGATGGACAAGGTCAAGGGGATGAACATTTCCATTATCACCACGGCCCGGACGGACGAAGAAGGCAAGTATTTGCTCAAACTGCTGGGACTACCTTTCAGGAAATAGACGGCGGGGGCGGGGAAAATCCCGCGCCTGCGGAGAACGGGATGGCCAAGAAATCGCTCATCGCCAAAGCCAAGCGCACTCCTCGGTTTGACGTGCGGAAATATCACCGCTGCCCTTTGTGCGGCCGGCCCCGGGCCTTTTTGCGGAAGTTCGGCATCTGCCGTATTTGCTTCCGTTCCATGGCCCTCAAGGGAGAGATTCCCGGGGTGATCAAATCCAGTTGGTAGGCCTGGGAGGGCGCCAAGATGATGACTGACCCCATAGCCGATATGTTGACCCGGATTCGCAACGCCGGCACGGCCCGCTTTGACAAAGTGGACATCCCGGCCTCGCGCATGAAGATTAACCTGGCGAAGATCATGAAGGATGAAGGGTTCATCAAGAACTACAAAGTGATCAAGGACAACCGCCAAGGGATCTTGAGGGTCTATCTGAGATACAACGAACAACAGCAGCCGCTGATTTACGGCCTCAAGCGGGTGAGCAAGCCCGGCCGCCGGGTTTACACCGGCACAGAGGAGCTCCCCAAGGTCCAGGGCGGCCTGGGGGTGGCGGTGATTTCCACCTCCAAAGGCGTGGTCACTGACCGTCAGGCCCGGAAGCTGGGGGTGGGCGGCGAAGTGCTGTGTGAAATCTGGTAAAGGTGCAAAGATGAGCCGCATCGGCAAAAACCCCATACCTTTGCCCCAGGGCGTAAAGGTGACTTGGGAAAACGGGACGCTCACAGTCACGGGCCCCAGGGGCGTGTTGAGCCGGGCCATGCCGCCCCGGGTCAACCTGGAAATGGATGATAAGGAACTTCGGGTGGCGCCCGTGGACGACTCCCGCCTCAGCCGGTCCGCCTGGGGGCTGGGCCGCACCCTGGCGGCCAACATGGTCACCGGCGTCAGCACCGGCTTTACCCGGGTGATGGAGTTGGTGGGCACCGGCTACAAGGCCGAGGCCCGGACCGAAAGCCTGCTGGTGTTCAGCGTGGGTTATTCCAACCCCGTGGAGTTTCCCCTGCCCCCCGGCGTCACCGCCAAGGTGGAAAAGGCCAACCGCATCGTGATCACCGGGCATGACCGGGAAGTCCTGGGCCAGATAACCGCCAACATCCGGGCCATCCGGCCGCCGGACTCCTATAAGGGCAAAGGCATCAAGTTCGCGGGCGAGCAGTTGCGGCGCAAGATGGGCAAGTCCGGCGGGCGGTAAAGGAGAGATGGAGATGAACCCCAGGGAAGCGGCGCGGCTGAAACGCAAAAAACGCATCCGGAAGAGGATCCGCGGCACGGAGACGCGACCCCGGCTGTCGGTGTTCCGGAGCGCCCGACATATTTACGGGCAAATCGTGGACGACACCCAGGGCCGGACCCTGGCCGCGGCTTCCTCTTTGAGCCCGGAGATTAAAGGCAAGGTCGCGGGTCAGAAAAAGGCCGAGATGGCCAAAGAAGTAGGCCGGCTGCTGGCGTTGAAGGCCAAGGAAAAAGGCATTATTAGCGTGGTTTTTGACCGCAACGGTTTTCTCTATCACGGCCGGGTCAAGGCCGTGGCGGAGTCCTGCCGGGAACATGGATTGGTTTTTTAAGGCTGTCAGCTATCAGCGGTCAGCTTTCAGCTAAAAACTCTGGGCAGATGCTGAGTAATCAGGAACCGGAAAATAATTTTACAGAATTAAAGAATAATTTTAAAGGCATCAATGCTGGAAGCTGTCAGCCCTAACTATACTAAAAAGCTGATAGCTGATGGCTGAAAGCTGACAGCTTTAATGGAGGTGAGCTTGTTCGAGCCCGAAGCACCGGTTGAATTGACCGACAAGGTAGTGAGCATCAGCCGCGTCGCCAAGGTGGTGAAAGGTGGGCGGCGTTTCCGGTTCAGCGCCATCGTGGTGGTGGGGGACGGCCACGGCAAGGTGGGCGCGGGACTGGGGAAGGCCCACGAAGTGCCGGAAGCCATCCGCAAGGCCGTGGAAAAGGCCAAAAAAGAGATGATCCAGGTGCCCATCATCAACAACACCATCCCTTTCACGGTCCAGGGGGAGTTCGGCTCCGGCAAGGTCCTGCTGAAACCGGCTTCGGAAGGCACGGGGGTCATCGCCGGCGGCCCGGTGCGGGCCGTAGTGGAAGTGGCGGGCATCAAGAACGTGCTCACCAAGTGCCTGGGGTCTCATAATCCCCACAACGCCGTGAAAGCCACCATGGCGGCCCTGCAGCAGCTGGCCAGCCCCGAGGAGGTGGCTAGCCGCCGCAACCGTTCGGTGGCGGAGTTGTTAGGATAGATACAGGTGTCAGGTTGCAGGTGTCAGGTTTCAGCTTTTAAAAAAAAACTGAGGCCAACTTCTTCTATCCTGAAACCTGAAACCTGAAACCTAAAACCTAAAACCTGAAACCTTGAACCTTGAACCTAAAACCTGAAACCTCATAGGGAAGGTCATGATCCTTGAGATAACTTTGAAAAGAAGCCCCATCGGGCGGGTCCCCAAGCACCGAAAGACGGTGAAGACCCTGGGGCTGACCCGACTGCACCAGACGGTGCGCCACCGGGAGACCCCGGCTCTCCGGGGCATGGTCAACCAGGTGGGCTACCTATTGGCGGTGCGGGAGATCCCGGAAGGGGAGGCGCAAGATGAAGCTTAATGAACTGAAACCGTCTCCCGGGTCCAAGCATCCCAAGAAGCGGGTGGGCCGGGGGCCCGGCTCGGGCACCGGCAAGACCGCGGCCCGGGGCAGCAAAGGGCAGCTCTCCCGCTCCGGCGTGTCCAGGAAGCCGGGGTTTGAAGGGGGCCAGATGCCGCTTACCCGGCGCATCCCCAAGCGGGGGTTTACCAATGCGCCTTTCAAGCAGGAGTGGGAGATCATCAACTTAAGGGATTTACAGCGCTTCCCCGGGGACAGCGTGGTGGACCTGGAGGCCCTGGCCAACGCCGGCCTGGTGAGCTCCCGGTCCCTGCGGGTGAAGCTCCTGGGGCAGGGAGAAGTGACCGCGTCCCTGGTGGTGAAAGTGCAGGCGGTGAGCGCCCAGGCCCGGGCCCGCATCGAAGCCGCCGGCGGCCGGGTAGAGGTTGGCTAAAAAATAAAATGCTTAAAAGGCAGACTATTTATCTGAATAATAAACCTGGTCTGGGAGGCTTTTAAGTGGCTACCGGCCTTGCCAATATTGCCAAGATCCCTGAGCTGAAGCGCCGCATTTTATTCACCCTGCTGATGCTGGCGGTTTACCGCTTGGGGTGCCAGGTGCCCACGCCGGGGATCGATCCCGACGCGCTCATGGCCTTTTTCGCGCGGCAGCGGGGCACCATCTTCGGGCTGTTCGACATGTTCTCCGGCGGCGCCCTGGAGCGCCTGAGCGTCTTTGCCCTGGGGATCATGCCCTACATCAGCGCCGCCATCATCATGGAACTGCTCAAGGTGGTCATCCCCACCCTGGAGAAGCTTTATAAGGAAGGGGAGGCCGGCCAGAAGAAGATCAAGCAATATATCCGCTACGGCACGGTGGTCATCAGCGCCATCCAGGGACTGGGCATCGCCATCGGCCTGGAGACCATGACCGGCGGCGGCGGGCAGATGCCGGTAGTGCTGCAACCGGGTTGGGCCTTCCGGGTGATGACGGTGCTGACCCTGACCTCCGGCACCGCGTTTATCATGTGGCTGGGCGAGATGATCACCGAGCGGGGCATCGGCAACGGCATTTCTCTCATTATTTTCGCGGGCATCGTAGCCCGTCTGCCTTCCGCCATCATTCAGACCTTCGAGCTGATGAAAACCGGGGAGATCCTGCCGATCCTCATGGTCCTCCTGGTGGTCTTCATGATCGTGGTGGTGGGT
>VGSO01000077.1 GCA_016874945.1 Deltaproteobacteria bacterium | reverse complement strand
CGATTTCATCCACGCTGAGATCAATTGGATGATTCCCGAGACTAGAACCGTATTTTATTTCGATTCGCATAAAATCCTCCCAAATATAAGGGATTGGGGGTGGGGGTTTGGGGGAGGATGGTGAAATTGAGCATCCAACGCACGAAATAATCTCACCACCCCCACCCCAGCCCTCCCCCCTCCAGGGCCCCTCCAGGGGGAGGGAGACTTTATTCACCTGTGAGTATTGTTATATCTATGTTTAGGTTATTCTCCGGGGCAAAGGCAACAGTCAGAAAACAGAAAACTCGCAACTCACTTCGCCAGCCATTTCAGGCTGTGGCGCAGGAGTTCCTCCAGGGTGGTCGCGCCCTGGGAGCGGGCCTGGTCCAGGGCCTTTTCCGCCACGTTTCTGGGGTAGCCCAGGTTCAGGAGCGCGGAAAGGGCGTCCTGCGCGAGACCGGCCCCCGGGGCCGCGGGCCGCCAATGGGCCGCGGCGGGGGGCTTGTCCTTGAGTTCCAGGATGATGCGTTCCGCGGATTTTTTGCCGATGCCGGGGATGCCCGCCAGACGCCGGTAATCGCCCTGGACCAGGGCCTGGACGAATTCCTCGGGGCTGATGCCGCTCAGGATATTCAGGGCCATGCGGGCGCCGATGCGGGGAATGCCCAGGAGGCGCTGGAACAGGTCTTTTTCCTCCTGGGTGTTGAAGCCGTACAGCTCCAGGGCGTCCTCCTGGAGGCGGGTGTGGATCAGCAGGGAGACCCGGGCCGGAGGGTCCGGGAGGGCATAAAAGGTGGACAGGGGAATTATCACCCGGTAGCCCACGCCCCCCACCTTCACCAACGCCTGGTTGGGGGTTTTATCCAGCAGGTCGCCTTCCAGGAAGCCAATCATACGGTCTTCGGTCTTCGGTCTTCGGTTTTCGGTAAATTTTTAATGATTATCAAAATATTTCTCCCTATTCCCTATTCCCTGGCCCCTGACCCCTATTCCCTCACCTCCACCCACCGGCCACTGTGATGAAAAAGGTGGCACAGGCCCACGGCCAGGGCGTCGGCCGCGTGCTGGCAGTCCGTCTTGATGCCCAGGAGCCGCTCCACCATGAGCTGCACCTGGGCCTTGCTGGCCTGGCCATAGCCCACCACCGCCTTTTTCACCACCAGAGCGGGATAATAAAAAATGGGCAGCCCGGCCTGGGCTGCGGCCAGCAGCACCACCCCCCGCACCTGGCCCAGGACGAAGGCGCTGCGGACGTTGGCTGCCAGGAAGATTTCTTCCAGGGCCAGGGTCTGAGGCCGGTGGTCCTGGATGAGCCGGTCCACCGCGTCAAAAATATGACAGAGGCGGGCCTCCAGGGGCAGGCGGGCGCCGGGGGCGATGCGCCCCGCCGCCCGGCACTGAATCTGATCCCCTGCGCCCTGGAGCACCCCGTAACCGGTGTGGCGGGAACCCAGGTCCACCCCCAGCACCACCGGGATCACATCAAGGCCTCCAGGAGTTTGTCGGGGATATCGAAGTTGGCGAAGACGCTGCTGACGTCGTCATGCTCTTCCAGCATTTCCACCAGCTTGATCACCTGGTGAGCCGGTTTTTCGTCTTCGATGTGCACCGTGGTCCTGGGCCGGAGCTGCAGCTCCGCCAGGATGGGTTGGAAGCCCCGGGCCTCCAGAGCCTCCTTGATTTCCACAAAGCCGGCAGGGTCGGTGAGGACTTCGTACTGGCTCTCCGAGGCTTGCAAGTCTTCGGCGCCGCATTCCAGGGCGGCTTCCAGGAGCTCGTCCTCTTTGATTCCTTCCTTGTCGAAGACAATGACGCCTTTTTTATCGAACATCCAGGCCACACAGCCCGGCTCGCCCAGGTTGCCGCCGAACTTGGTCATGAGGTGGCGCACGTCGGCGATGGTGCGGTTCTTGTTGTCCGTGAGGCTTTCCACCATGACGGCCACGCCCCCGGGGGCGTAGCCTTCCAAAATGAGTTCTTCCAGAGCCGCGCCGCCCCCCTCTCCCGTACCCTTGCGGATGGCCCGGAGGATGTTATCCTTGGGCATATTTTCCGCCCGGGCCGCGGCGATGGCGGCCCGCAGGCGGGAATTGCCTTCGGGATCGGGGCCTCCCAGCCTGGCAGAAACGGTGATTTCCTTGGACAGCTTGCTGAAGACCTGGCCCCGCTTGGCGTCCGCCGCCCCTTTCTTGCGCTTAATGGTGCTCCATTTGGAATGGCCGGACATAAGGCCCCCCTGTTAAAAACAGTTTTCGGTTTTCGGTTTTCGGTTTTCGGTCTTCCATTGTTGAAAGATTTATCGAGACAGCTAACAGCTAACAGCTCACTTCATCTGGCCCGTTTCTTTAATCCCAAGAGATAAATTTCCCGGCTGGCGGCCCGGGACCCCGCGGGTTTGACAATGCGGCAAGAGGCGAAGGCGGCCTGGAGTTCCTTCACCAGAGCCGGGGTGTCAGGCCCCTCAAAAACCTTCACCAGGAAGTGCCCCCCGGCCTTGAGCAGTTGCCGGGCATATTGCCAAGCCAGTAGGGCCAGGTCCAGGGAGCGCTGCCGGTCCACTTCTTTGACCCCGGTGGTTTTGGGCGCCAGGTCGCTTAAAACCGCGTCAAATTCGGGACAGACGGCCCGGACGGTCGCCAAGTCTAGGCTTTCCACGTCTCCGGCCAAAAAGTATAGGGGCGGCGCCAGTTCGATTTCCGGAGGATTGGCGTCAATCCCCAGCACCAATCCCGAGGACCCCACTCGAGAGGCGCTGTACTGCATCCAGGAACCGGGACTGCAACCCAGGTCCAGAACCCGGTGGCCCGGGTTCAGGAGCTGGTATTTCTCATCAATCTCCTGCAACTTAAAGACGGCTCGGGAGACATAGCCTTCCTGGCGGGCCTTGCGCCGATACGGATCGGGAACCCCGGGGCGGGGCATAACTGCGCCTATCTTAAGGAATTAATTGCATTTCTTTTAACACAGGCCCCGTTTTTTAGCAACCAAAATGGTAGCGTCATTAATTTGACGAAAATAAGAATCTTTGACAGGGAAATCCCCCTTTTTCTGTACACGGATTTTTAGGAACACCATGGTGGGTTAATTAAATTACCTGTATTTCCGGCAAGTTCCTTCATAATCCAGCAAAATCGCCACTAAGCCGTCTGCCAATTTTCTGACTGGCATAAGGATTGCTCTATTATCTCACAAGCAGTTTGGGATTAGTAATAAAGCCGGAGATTTCAGTGAGCCAGATATTGACCCGGGAAGAAGTGGAAGCTCTGCTTCAAATTATTAGGGAAGGGGCCGCGGGTCTGGACCAGGACCCGGCATCCGGAAAACCAAGGGAAAGCGCCTCCGACCCCGCTATCTCGGGAGGTTTCCGTGTCAGCCGGCATGATCCGCAGGTTCTGCGATCCAAGGAAGGCAGCGGGAGTGTTTCCTAAAACCCCCAAATTGACCCCGAACCTGACCGGTTCCCCGGGGGCGGGTCCTTGCCGGATCATCGCGGTGACCTCGGGCAAAGGCGGTGTGGGCAAAACCAACATTGTGGCCAACCTGGGACTGGCCCTGGTCATGCAGGGGCGGAAGGTTCTGCTCATTGACGCCGATTTGGGGCTGGGCAACCTGGACCTCCTTTTGGGACTGAGTCCCAAGGCCACCATACATGAGGTGCTGTCCCTGCAGAAGACCTTGGAAGAAGTGGTGTGGGAAGGGCCTTTGGGCCTGAAAGTGCTGCCTGCTTCCTCGGGAATCGCGGAACTGGCGGAACTGAATGATCATCAGAAGCTTTTTCTCTTGAATGAACTGGACCATTACGCCGAGAGTCTGGATGCTGTCCTGATAGACACCGGCGCCGGCATCTCTTCCAACGTCCTGTTTTTTAATATCGCCGCCCGGGAGCGCATCGTGGTGGCCAACAATGAACCCCCTTCTCTTACTGACGCTTATGCCCTCATCAAGGTTCTGGCCACCCGACACGAGGAGATGCGATTTATGGTGCTGGCCAATGCCCTGTCCCACACCCAGGAAGGCCAGGCGGTCTACCGCAGTCTGGCCAAGGTCACGGAACGGTTCCTGGGAGAGGAAGTGGTTTTGGACTATTTGGGATTCATTCCCCATGATGAGGCCGTGCCCCGGGCGGTATGCCAACAGCAGCCCGTTCTGGCTCTGTATCCCCAGGCTCCGGCCAGTCGGGCTTTCCTGCGCCTGGCCCAGAAGCTCTGGGAAGGACCGCCGCCCCCGCGGCTAGACAGCGGCATCAAATTTTTCTGGCGCCGGATGATGCAGTATCACTACTAAGGCGCCTGAGACAGGTAATCGTTATGAATGAAGCCAGCCTGCCCCAAGTCAATTCGGCGATGGTCCGCGACAAAATTCCCGGAATAACGGACCCCGGCCGCCAGGAAGAGATGGTGCGCCAGTATGCTCCATTGATTCGGTATATCGCCTCCCGTTTGGCGCTGCGCCTGCCGTCCCATATTTCTCAAGAAGACCTGTTCAGCGCCGGCATCATCGGGCTGATGGACGCCATCAAGAAATTTGATCCGGATAAAAATATCCATTTCAAAACTTATGCGGAGTTTCGCATAAAGGGAGCGATGATGGACGAATTGCGCAGCATGGACTGGGTTCCCCGCTCGGTGCGCAAAAAAACCCATATGTTGGAAAGGGCTTACGCCGAAATACAAAGACGCCTGGAGCGGCCCGCCGAATCAGAAGAAGTGGCCCAGGTCCTGGGGATGGAACTGGAAGAATTCTATCAACTGCTGGATGAAACCAAGATGGTGAGCCTTGTGGGGCTGGAGCGGCCGAGGAAGGCCGTGTGCAGCGGCTCTGAGGTAGGGGAGCAAGACCTGTTGGAGATCCTCCAGGCCGAGGAGGCCCGGGATTCCTTCTTCTCGGTGCATTTCGCCGAACTCCAGGGCATCCTGATGCAGGGCATCGAGGCGCTGCCCGACAAAGAGAAGTTGTTGATTTCCCTCTATTATTACGAAGAGTTGACCATGAAAGAGATCGGCCAGATTATGGGGTACACCGAATCCCGGATTTCCCAGCTCCATTCCCAGGCCATGTGCCGCCTGCGCCATAAACTACGGGATTATTTCCACACGCTGGATGATTGAGAGGGCTTCAAGGCTTCAAGAACGGAGGAAACCATTGATGAATCTCACTGCGCTTACGATCGGCCTGGTTTTTATAGTGTTTATAATGGGGGGGCTGCTGGGCATGATTCTGCTGAGTCTGCTGGTTATGGCCAAGCGGCAGGAAGATTCCGTGGAAGGCTGGGAGCTGAAAAATAGGAAGTATTTGCCCAAGCGCCCCCTCCACGCTTTAAGTTCAGAGGTCAAAGGGGATTCATCCGGCTCCTTGCCCCATTCGCTCTCCCCTTCGTTAGAGGGTGAGAGAGCTGGAAGAAATATTTTAAGCGATTGACCCATATTCACCTTTCCCGCCACCTCCGCCTGCTGCTAGTGGGCCGACAACTTATACCGTGTCCGCTTTCAGGTGCAACAAACTCAACCTGTAACTTATTGATAAATCTTATTTATTTTAACCGAAAACCGAAGACCGAAAACCGAAAACAGTATTAGCTGCCCGGCAGCCATGAGAAGCCGTCTTAATTCCCCGGCGGCCTTTTCCGAGCCTCCGGGCGAAGCCCTTTTTTTTCACCTTGACCGCGCCCATAGGGAAAAATTTTTTGCCCTGGCCGCGGTCACATAAGGTATAATTACCCCAAATATTCCCGATAAAAAATTTGCTAAAAAGGAGGAGAATATATTGCATCGCCAATGGCTAAAAGGCTGTTTAGCCCTGATTACCCTGATATTCCTGTGCGGCTGGCTCTTTCAGATGGAGGCTTACGCCCGGGCCGGCAGCGGGCGCTCCTCGGTGGGCAGCCGGGGCTCCCGGTCGGCCTCGCCGCCCAAGCCCTTCACGGCTCCCAGCCCCACCCAACCTAAACCTACGGCGCCCACTCCTGGGATGACCCCGCCTGGGGCCAGGCCCATGCCCCCGCCCATGGCCCAGCCCCAGCCCAGCAGCTTTTTGCGGAGCTTCGGCGGCGGCCTGCTGGGCGGCCTGGCCGGCGGCCTGCTCTTTCGGAGCCTCTTCGGGGGCCCCTCGGCTTATGGGGGCGGCGGCTCTGCTGGCGGCCTGGGCGGTAGTGGCATCAGCCTAATCGACATCCTGCTCATCGGCGGCATCTGCTACCTGATTTACCGATATATCCGGAAGCGGCGGGAAACGGAGGCCATGGCCTACCAGGGGGCCCAGGTGGAGATGCCCTATCAGGCGCCTTACCCCCCGGTTTACGACCAACCCCAGGCCCAGCCGGCCGGGGATTGGGAACTGGAGCAGGGTCTGGGCTACATCCGGCAGTATGACCCCTCTTTCGATGAAGCCCGGTTCCAGGACTGGTGCATGGATGCGTTCTTCAAAGTCCAAGGGGCCTGGGCCAACCGGGATATGTCCGCGGCTCGCACGCTGCTGACGGAGGAGATGTACCGGATACTCCAGGCCGACTGTGACAAATTAAAGGCCAACAAACAGATAAACCGCCTGGAGAACATCGCGGTGCGCTCGGTGGATATCACCGAAGCCTGGCAGGAGTCGGGAGAAGATTACATCACGGTGCGGGTTTACGCCAACCTCCTGGACTACACGGTGGACGAAGCCAGCGGTCAGGTCCTGGCCGGCAGCAAGACCGACCCGGTGAAGTTCGAAGAGTACTGGACCTTCACCCGCCCCGTGGGCGGCAACCCCTGGAAGCTCTCGGCCATTCAGCAGCCGGCTTAAAAGACGGTTTTCGGTTTTCGGTCTTCGGTTTTCGGTGTAAGGAGGAAGCCTTTTTCAATAAGTCATTTCGCTGAACAGCCAAATCTGACAAGAAGAAACGGGGCGAACTAGAAAGTTCCGCCCCTTTTTCTTTCTACCGAAGACCGAAAACCGAAAACCGAAAACGGTATAATTGATCAACCAATCCTCTCCGGATGGGTATACACATTCAGGCGCCCGTCCCGGGCGAAGCCCACGCAGGTGAGGTTCAGCTCACCGGCCAGTTCCAGGGCCATGGTGGTGGGCGCGGACACCGCGGCCAGAATGGGGATGCCGGCCCGGATGGCCTTCAGGGCCATCTCGAAGCTAAGGCGCCCGCTTAAGAGGGCCACTATTTTGCTAAAATCCCGGCGTTCCAGGAAGGCCCGGCCGATGACCTTGTCCATGGCATTGTGGCGGCCCACATCTTCGGCGTGGAGGAAAATTTTCCCGTCGGGAGACGCCAGGGCCACTGCATGAGTGCCGCCGGTTTCGTGGTAAATGGACTGGGCCTGGGTTAAACGGTCCATGAGGTCCAAAAGCGCCGGGGGCGAAATGCTCAGACCGTCAGCCAGGGGGGGGACCTTCTGGCGGATTTCCGCCACCGCCTCCTTGGCGCACAGCCCGCAGGAGGAATAAGCCACCACCAGATGGCGTCGGCCCCGGCGGGCCAGGGCGGCGTGGGTGAGCTTGACATCCACCACGTTGGGCGGGAGCAACGGGTCGGTGGCGGTGCCGCAGAAGTGCATGGTGATGACTTCCGCCAGCTTCTCCACGATCCCTTCCGTGACCAGAAAACCCAGGGCCAATTCCTTTTCCCAGCCCGGCAGGCGCATGAGCACCTGGAAGGGCTCGCCACCCAGGCGGATTTCCAGGGGCTCCTCCACCACCACCCGGTCCCGGGTGGCCTCAAGGCGGCCCTTTTGGTAGCGCCGAATGGGAACTTCTTTGATGGTTTCCATCAGTTGAATAGTTTCGAGTTTCAAGTTTTCAGTTTAATCCCAATGTTGTTCACTTAAGCATTGGCGATCACTATTTGTCGTAAGGGCGGGGTTTCCCCACCCGATAAATTAGCATTTTCAAACACGGGCGAGGAGATCTCGCCCCAGGGGTGTTTAAGTTAACAGTTGCTCATGGGCCGTTGGCCCACCCGTAAATCATGAAAAGTTTTGTAGCCGCAGGCTTCAGCCTGCGCCGGCACAGGCTGGAAAGCCTATGCCACCCAGTTTACGGAACTTTTCATAACAATATTGAGTTTAATTCCTATTCCCTGACCCCTGACCCCTAAAACCTAAAACCTGATCCCTGCACCTACTCCCTTCGGCGCATGCCCACTTCACCCCAGCCCAGCTTGGTGCGCAACACCTCGAAATGGCTGCGGTAAGGGGACTTGACCAGCTTCAGGTTGTGGGGGCAGGCGCGCACTTCCATGTGATCGCCGAACTTTAGGGGTCGGCCCACCTGGCCGTCCAGGGTCAGGTACAGGTCCTGGCTCTTTTCGTCCAGGGTGACTGCCACGGTCACCGTCTCCGGCAAAATGATGGGCCGGTTGCTCAGGGTGTGGGGGCAGATGGGCAGGAGAATAACGTGCCGCAGGGTAGGGGACACGATGGGGCCGCCGGCGGACAGGGTGTAGGCCGTGGACCCGGTGGGGGTGGCAATGATGAGGCCGTCGGCCCGGTAGGTGGTGAGGTACTCGCCGTCAATCCAGGTGGTGAGCTCCGCGATGCGGGCCAAGGCCCCCTTGTTGATCACCGCGTCGTTGAGCACGTGTTCTTCCCAGGCCAGCTCCCCTTCCCGGTAAAGGGTGGTAGTGAGCATGAGGCGTTCTTCCACCTCGAATTTGCCCGGCAGCACATGGGCTTCCATGCAAGGATAAAGTTCATCCAGGGAGATCTCGGTGAGGAAGCCCAGGCCGCCCACGTTGACCCCCAGGATGGGGATGGCCAACTGGGCGTAGTGCCGGGCCACGCTCAATATGGTGCCGTCTCCCCCCATGACCACGATTAGTTCGGTGCCCGGGGGTAAAGGAGTGACCTGGGGATCGGGTTCATTTTCCATGCTGACGGCCTCCAGGCCCCGTTCCTGAAACCAGGCATGCAAGGCCCGACCGGCCTCCCAGGCATCCTTCTTGTGTTTTTTGGTGATAATGGCCACCCGCTTCAAGGCTCGCCCTCCCGCAGTTGACAATTATCATAATCTTGGGTAATTATCCAGTGAACAGTAATCAGTTATCAGTGATCAGTAATCAGTTAAAGCTTTCAGCAGTCAGCAGTCAGCAGTCAGCTTCCAGCTTATTATCCCCAATGGTTAGCAGCTATTGACTTGACAACGGATTAAAAACTGATCACTGATTACTGGTTACAGACAAGGCCAACAAATCTTCTAAGTAAAAGGAGCGCCCATACATTGCAATTAGCCGCCCGTATCCGTCAGATTCCGCCGTCGGCCACCCTGGCTCTCAATGCCAAGGCCAACCAGCTCAAGGCCCAGGGGGTGGATGTGGTCAACTTCGGGGTGGGAGAGCCGGACTTCGACACTCCCGAAAACATCCGGGAAGCCGCCATCCGGGCCATCCAGGAGGGCTTTACCCGCTATACTCCGGTGGGGGGCATCCCTGAATTGAAAGATGCCGTCATCCAAAAGTTTCAAGAGGATTACCAACTGAGCTACAAGCCCAGCGAGATTTTGGTGTCCTGCGGCGGTAAGCACGGCCTGTACAACCTCTTCCAGGTGATGTTTGACCCCGGCGATGAAGTGATCATTCCGGCCCCCTTCTGGGTGTCCTACGTGCCCATGGCCCTGTTGGCGGAAGCCAAGCCGGTGGTGGTGCCCACCCAGGAGGCCAACGATTTCAAACTGACCGTGGCGGAACTAAAAGCCAGCCTCACGCCCCGCACCAAGACCCTGGTGCTCAACAGCCCCTCCAACCCCACCGGCGGCGTTTACACCCCTAAGGAACTGGAGGCCCTGGGGCAGGTGGCGCTGGAGAAGGGCCTATATATTATTTCCGATGATATTTACGACAAGATTCTGTTTGACGGCGCCCGTTTTACCAATATCGCCATGTTGGCTCCGGAGCTTAAAGCCCGCACTTTCGTGTTAAACGGGGTGTCCAAGACCTATGCCATGACGGGCTGGCGCATCGGTTACCTGGCGGGGCCGGAAGACGGGATCCAGGCGGCCACCAACCTCCAGAGCCAGAGCACCTCCAACCCCACCTCCATCGCCCAGAAAGCCGCGGTGGAGGCCTTGAACGGTCCCCAGGACGCGGTGGCCGCCATGGTGGCGGAGTTCGCCTGGCGACGGGACGATATCCTTAAGCGAAGCCTGGACATTCCCGGCGTCACCTGCACCAAGCCTGGAGGAGCGTTTTACCTGTTCCCCAATTTTTCGGCGTATTACGACCGGCTGAAGGTGGGGCCGGATCAGAAGGGTTCCCAGGTGCTGGCCGATTACCTGCTGGAGGAGGCCAAGCTGGCCGCGGTGCCCGGGGTGGAGTTCGGGGAAGACCGGTGCCTGAGATTTTCCTATGCCACTTCCCGGGAACGCATCGCCACGGGATTGACCCGCATCAAGGAAGCCCTGGCAAAGCTGTAGGGCGGGTTTAGCAGTTAGGTGTAATGACATCTTACGTTAACATA
>VGSO01000076.1 GCA_016874945.1 Deltaproteobacteria bacterium | reverse complement strand
TTCTACTCCGTGCAGGACAACCAGAATCCGGACATCACCGAAGCCGCCCTGCTGGGCCTGCTGGACAAGTACAACAAGGACCCCAAAATCCACGGCATCCTGGTGCAGCTGCCGCTCCCCAAGCACATTGACTCCAACAAGGTGCTTTACGGCATCAATCCCGACAAAGACGTGGACGCCTTCCATCCGGTGAACGTGGGCCGCATCTTAATCGGCAACTACGCCTTCCTGCCCTGCACCCCCGCGGGCTGCCAGGAACTCATCGTCCGCTCTTACGGCGATCCCAAGGGCAAGGAAGTGGTGGTGGTGGGCCGCTCCAACATCGTGGGCAAACCCATGGTGGCCATCATGATCCAGAAGCTCAAGGGCGCCAACGCCACCGTCACCTGCGTGCACACCGGCACCCCCAAAGAAAACATGATTGCGCACTGCCAGCGGGCCGACATCCTCATCGTGGCCGCGGGCGTGCCCAAGTACGTCCAGGCCGACTGGGTCAAAGAAGGGGCCTGCGTCATCGACGTGGGCGTCAACCGCATCGGCATCAGCGAAAAGACCGGCAAGGCCATCCTGGCCGGCGACGTGGACTTTGAGGCCGTCAAAGAGAAGGCCTCCTTCATCACCCCGGTGCCCGGCGGCGTCGGCCCCATGACCATCACCATGCTCATGAAAAACACCGTCATGGCCGCCAAATTGTCCGCGGGGCTGCTTAAGATTTAAGTGATTTCTTGAAATCTATTAAGGGGAAAGGGCCGCGGCCCTTCCCCCTTAAATTTTTCGAAAAAGCTTTTTGGTGGGCAGGGGTTGGTAGCCTAGGCTTTCCAGCCTGTGGCGCCCCCCCGACCCCCAAACTCCTATCCCCAGGTCCTGCTACTAATGCGTATTGCGAGAGAGCAGGAATCTAAGGTGCCCTGTTATCCATTCAATACCTCCAGGGGCGGAATGCCGTCAAACCTGAGTTAATCCCCCAGCAGCAGATTAATGCTGGGAGTGATGGAGACGACGGGTTTAACGGAACCCTTCGCGCTTCCCGTATTGTTTAGATCGTGGTGGAATTTGGGCCAGTGGGTAGCGGCCAGTCCCGGCGAATCGCCATAGATGGCATGCAAACCCGAAGCCTCGCCAGCCGAAAAGCTCGCATAAATGGTGCCGTCGGCCCCGATGGCCGGGCCGGAGTCGAAGTCTGAACCGAAGACCGAACAATGCCATTTCTCGCTGCCGTCACCGGGATTGATGGCATAGACCGTGCCCCCATGCGACACCGCGTAGACGATGCCGTCAGCCCCCACGGCCGGGCAAGCCATTGTGTAATAATCAGTGTCAAAGGCCCACTTCTGCGTTCCTTGAGTGACATCGTCCTGAATGGCATAGACCTTATTGTGGTTCAGGCCCGATCCTCCCACATAGATGATGCCGTCGGCACCGATAGCCGGAGAGCTATTAAGGAGGGATCCCTCGGCGGTAAACGCCCATTTCTGGGTGGCGCTGGCGCCGTTATCCGTGATGGCATAGAGGTTATTATCATTAGCCCCCACGTAGATGGTGCCGTCCGGCCCGATGGCTGGGGAAGATTTCCCGCTGATGTTCCCTCCCAGGGTAATAACCCATTTCTGGCTGCCGCTGGCGCCGTTATCCTGGACGGCATACAGGTTGTTGCCATATTCTTTGACGTAGATGGCGCCGTCCGCCCCGATGGCTATTTGCGTGGCTATGCCGGCTCCGGCGGTGAACTCCCACTTCTTGGTGGCGCTGGCCCCGTTGTCCTTTACGGCAAAGAGCTTGCTTTTCGCCCCCACGTAGATGGTGCCGTCGGCACCGATGGCCGGGGAAGAAGGACTAGAAGCGTTGGTGTAAAAAAGCCACTTGGTAGCGCCTTGGGCGCCCTCGTCCTTGATGGCAATAAGATAGGTCCAGGTCCCGACGTAGATGGTGCCGTCGGCGCCGATGGCCGGTGAACCACTCGTATTGCCGGTGGTGGTATAGGCCCACTTTTGGGTGCCGTCGGGGTTGACGGCATAGAGCTTCTTGTCATCGCCCCCTCCCACATAAATGGTGCCGTCGGCGCCGATGGCCGGGGAAGAACTCCCCCCCCCAGCGCCGGTGGGTAAGAACCACCTCTCGGTGCCGGGGGTCTGGGCCCCGGCCGGCCCGCTCATGAGAACCAGGCAGAGAATCGCCATGACGCCTAAAAATATCTTCCCTTGCATAGCCTTTCCTCCCGCAATCACCCCGCCCCGGGAACTGGACTGGAAGACCTGGAAAAATGAACAGGGC
The DNA here is from genome assembly GCA_016874945.1 of Deltaproteobacteria bacterium. Classification (GTDB taxonomy): domain Bacteria; phylum Desulfobacterota; class Desulfobaccia; order Desulfobaccales; family 0-14-0-80-60-11; genus VGSO01. Next base: position 8,174 of record VGSO01000076.1, on the reverse strand, counting down.
CGTCCCAACGCGCGACAAGCGCCGAGGGGCGGCCCCAAATCCATGACTGCATCCATTATCCACTCCTAAGTGGATAGCCATCCGGTATTGGTGCATAAATGATTTTTTATATGTTATTTTTTAAACACAAAAAGCCGCCAAAGTCAAGGACTAACTATTAAGGACTAACTGTTAAGCAGTGAGGAGCCTCCCATGCCCTTATCTATGGCTGGGCGTGGCGGATAAACTCCCTCACCCGCCGCACATACCCATCACCTCCCACCGGCATGGTATCTTCATGCCCCGCTCCGTCTATGGGGTAAAATTCCTTGGGCGGCACGGCCGCCTCATAGAGCCGCTTTCCCATGGTGAACGGCACCACCCGGTCCTGCTCCCCATGGATGATGAGCTTGGGAATGCTGATCCGGGCCAGCCTCCCGGCGGTGTCGAATTTGTGGGCAAAGCGGCCCTTCCCCGGCAGCCAGCGATAGTGGTGATTGGCCATGTCCCCCACGCTGGTGAAAGCCCCGTCCAGAATTATGGCCCGGGCCGGGACCCGGAGGGCCAGATCCGCGGCCACCGCGCCGCCCAGGGAGCGCCCGAAGAAAACGATTCGCTCGGGAGGCGCACCCAGTTCATTTCGCAAATATTCATAAGCCGCCCGGGCGTCCCGGTAAACCCCGGCTTCGCTGGGCTGGCCGGTGCTCAAGCCATAGCCCCGGTAGTCGAAAATGAAGCTGGCCAATCCCGCCTGGCGCAGGAGGGCCAGTCCGCCGATTTCATAGCTGATGTTGCCGCCGTTGCCGTGCATCCACAGCAACACCGGCGCCCCCTCCCCCGCCGGCACATACCAGCCGTGGAGACGGCAGCCGTCGGCGCTGTCAAAATAAACTTCCCGAAAATCCAGGCCCGCCTGGCGGGGCGTACCCTCCAGCTTTTGGTCCGGGAAAAAGATAAAGGTCCGCTCTACCCAGCTTTCCCGTAAGGAGAGGACGAGCAAGATGAGGTGGCCGATTATTACACCGATAAAGGCAAATAATAGAAGTCGGAGCATGGCTCTCATGAGCAGGTGTCAGGTGTCAGGTGTCAGGTGTCAGGTGTCAGGTTTTGGGTTTTGGATTTTAGGTTTTGGATTTTAGGTTTTAGGCCTCGGTTTGGGGTCAAGATTTTAAAGAATTTCTTTAATCTATTCACTATTCCCTAGTACCTGAAACCTGAAATCTGTAACCCGAAACCTGAAACCTGACACCTATCCCCTACCCTCCCAGCGCCTCCGCAATCCGGGCCACCACTTCCGGGGCGCGCAGGGTTTCCAGGTTGTGGTACTGACCCCCCAAAATCTGGCTCAGCTCCGGCAGGCAGCCCAGGTCCAGGCAGGGGGCGAAGCGCTCCGTGTCCAGGATTAACGAATTGATGCCCAGGGCGCCCAACCGGGCCGCCAGTTCCTTGACTTCGTCCATGGCCCGGCCGCCCCCCAGGCTGATGTTGGCCCGGCCATCGGTGATGAGCACCAACAGGAACGCGTCCTGGGGGCGCCTGGCCTTTTCGTTTTTAAGGACCTCATATGCCAGTTGCAGGGCGTGGGGCAGCGGCGTCTTGCCGCCGGTGGGAAGCGGAGTCAGGTGTCTCTGGGCCAGTTCGATGCTGTTGGTGAAGGGAAGGGCCAGCCTGGCTTCCAGCCCGCGAAAAATGATAAGCCCCACCCTTTCCCGCTTCTGGTAAGCATCCAGAAGCAATGACAGGATGGCGGCCTTGGTTTCCGCCATGCGCTCTTCCACCCCCATGGACCCGGAGGCGTCCACCACGAAGAGGATGTGTCGGCCGATGCGCCTCTCCCGGACTTTGAAGCGCAGGTCCGGGTCGGCGATGGCCAGGGCCAGGTTGCCCCGCTCCCGCACCCCCTGGTAAGGGGCCGCGGCCCGGAGCGTCGCGTCCAGGGCCAGGTCCGGCGGGCCGTTCTTGGTCATGGTGTGGCGGACGTAGCGCCCCCTCTGGTCTTCGGATTTGGCCCGGGTGCGTCTGCCCGGCGCCTTGCGAGTCTGGCGGTCCGGGGGCAGCTCCAGGGGGCGCACCGCAAAAGGCTCCCCCGGCGGGGTGGAGACTTCCCCGATTAAATGAACCTCCCCTTCTTCTGGCCCGGAACCTTCCGAGGCCGGGGGCGGGGGCGCCGATTTGGCCTGCTCTTGTTCCTCCCGGTGCTTGCGGAAGGTCTCCTCCAGCTTCTCCTGGTCCATGACCTTGTCGCTGAAGGGTTTGCGCCGCAGGCGGTGGGGCAGCACCAGCTCCGCGGCCTCCCGCACGTCCTCGGGGCTGACTGCATCCCGCCCGTAATAGGCCGCCAGGGTCTGGGCCACCTTGAGCATGTAGATGTCGGCCCGGTGGCCGTCCACCCCCTGGTCCAGGCAGATCAGGGTGATGAGGCGGAGAATGTCATCGCCGTAAGTGACCCTGGGAAGGCGCTCCCGGGCGGATAGTATGGCCTGGCGGATGGCCTCCTGTTCGTCCTGGAACCGGGCCGCGAAGCCCTCGGGATCGGCTTCATAGGCCAGGCGCCGCTCCACTATGGCCATGCGAGCCTGAAGATTTTGAAGGCCGCTGATTTCCACGCACAATCCGAAGCGGTCCAGCAGTTGGGGCCTCAGCTCCCCTTCTTCCGGGTTCATGGTGCCGATAAGGATAAAACGGGCCGGGTGGGTAAACGAGATGCCCTCCCGTTCCACCACGTTCACCCCCATGGCCGCGGCGTCCAGGAGCGCGTCCACCAGATGGTCGTCTAACAGATTAACTTCATCAACATAGAGGATCCCCCGGTTGGCCGCGGCCAGCAAGCCCGGCTCGAAGTGCTTTTCGCCGCTCTTGATGGCCTTCTCCAGGTCAATGGCGCCCAGGAGCCGGTCTTCCGTGGTCCCCAGGGGCAAATCCACCACCGGCATGGGCCGCTGCCGCATCGGCAGGGCTTCACCCATAGCCTGGCGCTTCCGGCAGGCGTCGCACATCATCTCCGCCCGCTCCGGGTCGCAATGGAAGGGGCAACCCGCCACCACCGGCATGGGGGGCAACAGCTCCGCCAACCCCCGGGCCGCGGTGGACTTGGCCGTCCCCTTCTCCCCCCGAATCAACACCCCGCCGATGAGGGGATTGATGGCGTTGAGAATGAGAGCTTTTTTGAGACGCTCTTGCCCTACCAAGGCGGCGAAGGGGTAAAGGGGGTGTTTGGAGGTCATGGAGATCGTGCTGGTCATATTCCGATATTACATTGTTTAAACCAGCGATGGCAAGGGCTAATGCCCTTGCCATCGCCAAGGCCACCGGGCTGCGCCCGGTTTTTGGGGGAGGGAGCTAAGGGCAGCAACCCCTTACCCCCTCCCCCAAACCCCCACCCCCAATCCCTTAAAATTAATTCTGGTTCCCCAGCTCCGCTTGGGAACCCATTTGGGGCGAAGCTTTGCTTCGCACATCTGTTAGTGTTGAGTTACCTTGTCATCAAAGCCTCATTCTCTCTCACATCCCTATTATACCGTGTCCGCTTTCAGGTGCAACAAACTCAACCTGTAACTTATTGATAAATCTTATTTATTTTAACCGAAAACCGAAGACCGAAAACCGAAAACGGTATTAATCCTCTCCACCAGCTTATTATCCTTGGCTACTTTCAAGTCGTAGTGCATTTGCAGGTTGAGTTAGAATTGGGGGGTGGTGTGGAAATAGCGGGCCAGGCGCAGGGCCGCCTGTGCCACCAAGGCGAAAGAATAATTTCATATGGGCTTTTCCTTGGCATGAGCAACCCCTCCGGTTGCTATCATGCCATATAAAAGCTATTGTTCAAATATAATAACGTTAGTGTATTTATGAATTGCTGGACTTATTACTCAGGTCACGCAATTGTTCTCATTTCGCCAAATCAGTTACTTGAATTTTTAGGACTGAGGACTGAGTCTTCGCCATCTCTATCTTAAATTACTCAGTCCTCAGTCCTCATCACTCAGTCCTGCCTTGGATAATGGGAACAATTAATGGCTCCGAGTAATAGTTATAGGAGCTTGATAGGAGACCCCGAGAGGCTGCGGGCAGTTTTTTTAATTAGCTTGACATAAAACAATTTTCCGGTAAAATCCATTCAAGTTTAGCATGTCAGACTGAAATCAGGGCCACAAGTCCTGGACAAGAATCGGACGGGGCTGCTAATTCCCGGCCGATTTTTTTTGCCTGACTGCTGTGCGCCCTGCTTTTTTGGCGGGAATATCTTAGCAGTATTTGCAGGAGGTTTCACAATGAAGGAAACTGGTACGGTAAAATGGTTTAATGACTCCAAGGGCTTTGGCTTTATTGCTCGGCAAAGCGGTCCGGATGTGTTTGTGCATCACAGCGCCATTAAGGGCGAAGGCTTCCGCACCCTGTCAGAAGAGCAGGCGGTGGAGTTTGAGGTAACCCAGGGTCCCAAGGGTCCTCAGGCCCAAAACGTGGTAAAACTTTAGGCCACCAAGCCTAATCGTCTGACTCCGGCGGTTTCGGGACTCTCGGAGTTCCGGCGCCTTGACCCTTAGAGAGGTGGAACTTGGCCAAGAACCGTTACGGCTGGCAAAAGCGCGCCAAAGAGCTGGCCCGCAAAGAGAAGAACGACGAAAAAATGAAACGTCGCCAGAGTAAAACCACTACACCGCCGGCGGAGGAAATGCCGGCGGTGGTTGAAGAAGGAACTTAAAGGTCCTGAAGGGGCACACCTGCTGCCGGAAAACTCCGGTAAGTCCATACCGGCTAAACCAACTAGGAGAAGATATGAGTATGAAATTGTACGTGGGCAATCTGTCCTACGAGATGACCGAAGAACAGCTGAACACTCTTTTTTCCGAGGCCGGCGAAGTGACCTCGGCCAAGATCATCACTGACCGGCACACGGGCCAACCCCGCGGCTTCGGTTTTGTAGAAATGGAAACCAAAATGGACGGCCAGAAGGCCATTTCCATGCTCAATGGCCGGAATGTTGACGGGCGCCCCATGGCAGTCAATGAAGCCAAGCCGCAGCAACGAAGCGGATTTGGCGGCGGCCGCGGCGGTTACCGTTAGCACCGGGGTTCAAGAGGTCGGAAGCGGGCGCTCGCCCACTTCCGGTCCTTTGACTTCCGGGTAATCAAAAGGCGGCCTCTTGGCTGCCTTTCTTGTCAGAAACCGAACCGGATGCCGTGTTCCGCCAGTCTTTATGCGTCGGCAGATGCGAAGGATTTTTCGATGAAGGTCTTTTTGGTTTATGTTAGAGACGAAAACTTTTGCCGATTGCTCCCCAAGGAGTTGGATAGATCAAACTCCGGCAAGGGGCGGATCAAAGTGATGGGGTTTCCGCCCTTGGGGATTCAGACCCTCGCTCCGGTCCTGCGTCAGCATGGACACCGGGTGCGGATGTTTGATACGTGTCACCCGCAGATGCAGGCGGAACATATCGCTCAGGCTGTAGCAGAAGAACGGCCCGACGTCATTGCCCTCTCCTTCCTCTCCACGACCACCTACCCCGCGGTCAAAAGCCTGGCCCAGCGATTAAAGTTGGGAGCGCCGCAAATCCCCATCATCGTGGGCGGAGCATTTGCCACTATGAATTCGGACCGCATTCTGGGAGACTGCCCTGCCATTGATTGCGTGGGGGTCGGAGAAGGCGAAGAGCTCTTACCGGATTATTTGAGCAACCTCGCCGATCCAGGCTCGGTGGCCGGCCTGGTCTGGCGTAACGGCGGGGAGATCGTGGAGAACGTTTTACGTCCGCTCATTGGGGATCTGAATCAGTTTCCTTACCCTGACCGGACCAGCCTGCCCATCGACTTCATCGAGTCATTGCCCCTGGACGTCCCTGCGGTCCTCTCTCTGGATAAATTTTGCACCATGCAGACCTCGCGAGGCTGCCCTTATGCCTGCATATATTGCGATATTCCCTCCCTGGCCCGGGGCAAATGGCGTTACCGTTCCTCGGAGCATGTTTTGGGAGAAATGCAGCAATTGAACGATATGGGCTATCGTTCCATTTACCTTACCGATGACCATTTTCTCCTTAACCGTAAGCGCATCAGCGAAGTTTGCCGCGGCATCATTGAACGCCGACTACAGTTCCAGTGGGGCTGCGAAGGCAGGGTGGATGCCGTCGCGGTCGATCAACTGCCTCTCATGAAAAAGGCCAACTGCAATTTCCTGGCGTTTGGAGTGGAGGCGGGTACACAAAAGGTGCTTGATCGGCTGAACAAAAAACAGACCCTGAAGCAGGTGGAGCATGCGGTCAGTGAAGCGAAGCGGCATGGAATCGCCAGGGTGCACGGATTTTTTGTCATCGGCTCTCCCGGCGAAACCGAGGAGGATATCCTGGCCAGCTTCCGTTTCGCCGCTCGGCTGAAGCTGGACACCTTCGGTTTCAATCGCTTATGCGTTTACCGGGGCACCCCTTTATGGCAGGAGTATATCGACCGCGGGATCATTGACGACGCGCGCGATTGGGACAAATGGTTCAAGTGTTCGGACATCGACCCCTCCGTTCTATCGAGCGAGAGGGTGAATCGCCGGCGCATGAAAGGCTACGCCTTGCTCTTTGCCCGCCGCATTTTCGGGCGTCCCATCCGCACCTATAAGCTCCTGCGTATATTCGGCCGACATATGAAGAAGTCCGATATCCTAAAATTGCTCTGGAGCCCTTTTCGACGCCGGACTTTGACCCGTAAGCCCGATCTCCCGGCCAGGATGATTGAATTGGGACTCGAAGAGCCCGAGAGGGGCGCCGTCTCCACCATGTGAACCGAACCGAACTGCTATGCGCCGAGGCGGCTGAAAAGAAGGCGCAAATAAATGCCTTCCGATAAGACCGACAAGGAGAAGGTGATGAGTAAAAGATTATCCGTGGGCAACCTGCCCCACCAAATGACCGGAGAACAGTTGACGACCCTTTTTTCTGAGGCCGGCTTGGTGGCCTCAGCCAAGACCATCACTTATCTGCACAACGGGCAGACCTGTGGTTTCGGCTTTGTGGAGATGAAAACCCTGGCGGAGAGCCAGAATGCCATTGCTATGCTCAACGGCCGGCATGTGGACGGGCGCACCCTGGTAGTCAAGGCAGACAGGCCGCAGTCAAAATGCTCCTTTGGCCGCCGTAGCCGCAACGGCCGGTGATCGCTGGCATCGAAGGTGATAGTTCGGAAAGGGGACGGCGAAGACTCAGTCCTTAGTCCTCAGTACTAAAATTTCAAGTAACTGATTTGGCGAAATGAGAATAATTACGTGACCTGAGTAATAACTGCCACCATCAGGGTTTTTAACATCTAATCAACCCGGGAAAAAGATATTGAGAAACAAATGAGGCTCTTGCAAAATTCATTTTGAGGCTGCGATTTTCCCATGTTGCTTAAAGAAATATCCGGTAGCACATCGCGGCCTAAAGGCCGCAACCAAACTAAAAAAGGACCTAATTACTTTAATTAAATCAAGGTGTTACAGGCAAAATCTTCGCGAAAAAACCAGAAACTCGGATTCAGTAGCACAGGCTTTCCAGCCTGTGCCGGCGCAGGCTGAAGCCTGCGGCTGCATAATTTTGCAAGAGGCTCAAATACTTCGACATAACATGAAATTGGCGCCATTTCTCAGTTTAGAGACCATCCGACTTGCCCGCCGACAGCAGGCCAGGAGACCGTAAATGACACCCAAAGACGTTAAGGCGATGTTTTCGGAATTTGACGCTTATTGCAAAACGCTGGATAGGAACGGCTGTATCAGCTATCCGGCCACCATCACCTGGACCATGATAGGACCCCATTACGGCCGGCCCGTGGTGGTGATTATGGGGAAGACCCGGGAGGCCGGTGACCTGCCTCCGGGTGAATTGCAGGTGCCATCGGAGGTTTTGCACGAGGTGAGGCAGGTTGGATATGGCGCCCAGCCTCTCAGCGTGGGGGAAATCAAGGACTATTGGCGAGAGGCTAGGCTGTTGATTGTCAAAAACCATTGGCATCCCGAAGCCCGGCTGGTGCAATATTAATCATGCCCAGAGTTACCGACTAGACAAAGCCCCCAGAGCCCGGCGGTCATGAACGCCGTTTCTGAGACCGACAGCGCTTAATACTAATTATACGTCAAACATAGAGTATTAATCCAGTTGAAGCAGGTCATTGATCGAACCAGATCAGGTTGTTGGAACAGTGGGCGGATGGCCTCGCACAGGACATCGATGACCT
>VGSO01000075.1 GCA_016874945.1 Deltaproteobacteria bacterium | reverse complement strand
CGGACACAAATCAGCCCATCGGTCAGGTGGTCCTTGGCAGCTATCTCTCGAGCCAGTTCATCCTTGCGCACTTGACTGGAAGCCAGATATTTGATGGGACGGCCGGCGAGACGGGCCGCGGCCAGGGAGGCCTCTTTGATGCGAGCCGTCGCCTGAAGGAGGTATTTGGCAAAGTCTTTCAAGAGCACCCCCAAAAAGGCCAGGCAATAGTCCATGCCCTGGGGATATAACAACCGGAGCAGCGTGCCCCGGATGACTAACCGGTCAAACCCCGAAAGAGAACCCATGACATCTTGCTCATATTTTTGTATAAAGGATTTCACGGCGTTTTCCTTTCTGTTGGCAAGTTTCTGGATCGCAAAACCGAAACATACAACAAGAGGAAAACGCCCGCAATTTTTTACTTTGGTTGCGGCCTCAAGGCCGCGATGTGCTACCAAGAACTTTTCATCATTTACGGGTGATATTATGGACCCCACCAATCAAGAAGCCGCCTGCAGGCCGGAAGATGCCATTTTGGGGGAATAATGGTAGGAAAATGGTGGCAGAAACTAAAAAAGGGTCACGGTGATGAACCGTAACCCCTTGAATTTGCTGGTAGGCGGTACTGGATTTGAACCAGTGACTTCCACCGTGTGAGGATGGCACTCTACCACTGAGTTAACCGCCCGTGGACTTGGTTATTTTATAATCCAAAAATTGCCCCTTGACAAGTCCCCAGGGCGGAGCGGGCTAAAATTTGTAGTTTGGTTTATCCACCATCCCTTGATCTGCACCGCTCCCCGGAAACTGGGCCCTCCCTCCCTGCGTTTCATTCGCCGGGCCTAGGCTAGCGCCAAGAGGCGATGATTTGCCGGATGGGTTTTATCCCGCCCCAAGGAGGCAATAAACCGGTATCCCCCCGAATATCTTAACGGGTTCCATCCGGGCGGCCGCCGGTTCAATACCCATACCGGGGGGCGCCATAGGGATTCCCATAAGGCGCCGGGCCATAGGGATAGCCATATCCCGGCGGGCACTGCTGGTAGCCGTACTGGGGATACTGGGGATACTGGGGATAGTAACCGTATGGATAGCCCTGCGCCTGGGGGATATAGCCATAGCCTTGCCCCTGGGGGGGATATCCGTAGCCGTAGGAAGGATATCCATACCCGTATAATGGATCGCCGGGGATGGCGCAGCCCCCGATGAACCAGGCGAGCAGCAATATGGCCAACAGCCAAAATTGTCGCATCTTTTTCACCACCTTTAATTGACCATGACGCCGGGATATAAAAACGCAGCATATACGCGCCTTGGCAATCCGGCTGGGGCCATCCGTCCTCAGGCAAATAATACCGTTTTCGGTTTTCGGTTCTCGGTTAGGAACACCTGGAATACCAATAGGTTAAAAATTGTATAGTTGCATTTGAAAGGGCATAAAGTATAATCCGGTTTTCGGTAAAGATAATTACGGATTATCAATAAGTTACAGATTAAGTTTGTTGCACTTGAAAGAGAAAATAGTATAACTCGCGCCCCGGGGATTCCCCCGGCAGTGATAGTCCTCTAATGTTTTATTAGATGGATGGGAAGGATAAAAAGTTAAAGCAGTTCAGACGGAGTTGGGTTCCTCAAGAGCCGGAAAGACCGGGCGGATCAGTCAGTGAGAGAATCCGGGCCTGGAGGCGGCCGCGGATAATCTCCCCCGCCAGATCCACCACCAGGGTGGCCTGGTCGATGAGGCCTGTGTCGCTGGTGCACACCGGGCCGGGGAAGCCGGCCAGCTCCTTTTCCGGAACCGTTGCCGTGGCGGCTTTAACCTTCAGGCCCCGGGCGGTGAAAATCTCCCAAGTGCACCGGGCCAACTCCCCGCTGCGGCTCATCGGCGCGTCATAAAAGATGTGCAGCTCCCCCGCCCGGTTAGCCGCCAGGTAATCGGCGATAAGCGCCAGGAGCTCCCGGGTCCCGTCAGAGGGGCGGAAGGCTCGGGAAATTTCCCCCACATCCCGGATGACCCCGTCATCCGCGGCCACCAGGGGGATCCCCCGGCGGGCGCACTCCAGGGTGATGAGGACGTTGTGGCCGTCCACCCCCAGGGTTTGGCCCGCCACCTCCGCCAGGCGTCGCAGCTTGGCCCGGCGGGCCGCGGCCGCTTCCAGGGCGAAGACCCCCCGGTGCAAAAGCTGGCGGCCGGTGCGGTCCAGACCGTAGCGGTTGCCCACCAGGGTCAATGCCCCTGTGCGGGGATAACCCCGGGCCAGGAGATAGCGGAAATCCATGGCGGCCAGGGGAAGATCAGGAGGAAAGGAATATCCGGGCAATTTTCTCATCAACTCAGAGGGATAGGTTACACCGCCAGGGCCGGCAGCGCCCACCCAGGAGAAAGTATTTGGACGCGGCAATCATCCCCGGTTCTTCGGCTCTGCCAGTATGCGCCGGGCGACCTGCTCTTCCAAATCTCTCGTAAGGATTTTCATGGCCTGGCTTTCGGAGATGGGGCCCGAATCGCTCCAGCCTCGGAGCAAAGCCTCCTGTTTCTTTCTTCGCCATTCCTCCACGCTGGAAGCCAGGTCCTTCCAGATCAGCAACTTCTGGAGGATGTGGCGTTCCGGAGCGGAGAAATCTTTCTCCGTATCGAAGGATTCGCCGGTCCTGGTGGTGTAAATCATATGGAACCCGGAAGAACCTCAAGTGACGCGCAGGAATTAGCCAGGTCCAACCTAAAACTCGGTTTTAAGTTCAATTTGCACATCCGGGGTCGCAACTGCGACCGTGCCGTATAATGGTCACCTGCCCTTAAAGGCCGCCAGGAGCCGGGCGCCTTGCTCATCGGATACTCCCTGCAAATGAAATTGCAGCCGGACCGCATTGAACAGGTTTAAGTCCGGCCGCACCGGGTGGCGGCGATCGATCACGCCGGTGATGGCCACTTTGGCAGATTTAAGGGCCAATTGCTGCTCTTTGGCAATAACCTGCATGAGTTCCACCCCACAAGCCGCAATGCCGGAGAGAAACAATTCCCCGGGAGTGACGGCCTCCCCCGGACAACCGTTCTGCACCGGCCCGTCCACCACGAAATGGTGGTTGCGGGCGCGGCACAACACCCGCCCGAAGGTCTCCGTGGAGCGAGCCTGGACCTCGAATTGCCGCAGATCCGCTTCCATTATTATTTCCTTACCAGGTGGTTTTATTGAACTGAAATAGTACCAACACCGGGCAGTCAGCGTCGGGAGCGCCAATAGAATGGACGACGGCGATGATGTGAGACTGCCAGAATGCGAATCTCGTCGCCTACAACGGAGTAAATGAGTGAGTAGGGAAATCTCCTAAAGGCTTTTCGCCGCGCCCGCCCCTGGATGAGAGGCGCGATTTCCGGGTGCGACACGATTAACTCGATAGCGTGCTCCAGATCGTCCAAGAAGACCTTGCCTAGCCCCGGCGATTCTAACTCTAGGAAGGACGCGGCCTCGTTGATTTCTGCTTCCGCGTCCGGGTGAAACCTCGCCGTGAAGTTCACGGAAGTCGCGCCCTCGCATCCTTTAGCACCTCGCCTCGCGGTCGTAAAGATATCCGGCCGGCATCGATTTCCGCATCTCGACGCAAGGCTTCATCAGCCCAGAGCCGCTCAATTTCAGCCTCCGACAGGTCTTCGAGACTCGCCAAGAGGGCATGGGCAAGCTTTGCCCGGGCTACCGTGGAAAGTTTCATTGCTTCTTCTATTAGCTCATCTAAGCTCATGATACTCCTCCGCCTGGAGACGACCCCGCCCCCTTTTCCCTCATTCTTTGATCCAGCCTCGACCTCAAGTTGCCGCAGGTTCCGCTTGCACAATCATTTTAAGGGATTGGGGGAGGGGGGTAATTGCCTCGGCCCTTAGCCCCCTCCCCCAAATCTCATCTCTTATCCCCCCAAATTCTCCCTCGCCAGTTGCGCCCCCAGGGCCCGGGCCGCGGCCAGCTCTTCCGGGGCGGGGATGTATTTCACCTGGAAGCCCGGGTGGGCCATCTTGAGCTTCATGGCCTCCAGTTCCTGGTTGATGAGCTTCACCGCCTGGCCGCTCCAGCCATAGGAGCCGAAGGCCGCGGCCGCCTTGTTTCTGGGTTTGAGGCCCTTGAGATAGGTGAGAAATTGCGCCACCGTGGGGAAGAGGCCGTTGTTGAGGGTGGGAGACCCCAGGAGCAGCAGCCCCGCGTCCAGGACCTCGGTCATGATATCGCTGTAATGGCTGCGGCGCAGGTGGTGCAGCTGGGCCTCCGCCCCCGCGTCCATGAGGCCCTGGGTGAAAGCCTCGGCCAGCATCTCGGTGGAGTGCCACATGGTGTCGTAAATCACCAGGGCCTTGGGCTCCACCGCCGCGGACGCCCATTTCCGGTAAGCCTCCATGACCCAGACGGGGTTGCGGTAAATCAGCCCGTGATCCGGGGCGATGATCTTAAAAGTAAGGCCAAGTTGGGCGATCTGGTCGAACAGACGGAGAATGAGGGTCCCGAAGGGCATGAGAATATTGGCGTAGTATTTCTTCACCTGGTGGGGATAGTCCGTGGGGTAGTCCGGGAGCTGGTCGTCAAACCGTTCGCTGGAGGCCAGGTGCGCCCCGAAGCCATCGCTGGAAAACAAAATCTGCTCTTCCTTGAGGTAGGTCATCATGGAGTCGGGCCAGTGGAGCATGGGGGTTTCCAGGAAGGTGAGGGTCCACTTGCCCAAGGAAAGTTCGCTGCCGGTCTTCACCACGTCGAAAGGCCAGTTCTGCTGGTAATGGCGGCTTAAGCCGTCTTTGCCCGCGGGGGAGCAAAAGACCTTTTCCGGCTTAACCCGGGCCACGGTTTCCGGCAGCCCCCCGGAGTGGTCCATCTCCACGTGGTTGGAGACGATGTAGGTGATTTTTTCCGGGTCCGCCACTTCGGCCACCCGAGCCAGCATCTCGGGCACGAATTCTTTTTTTACGGTGTCGATGAGGGTGATTTTATCGTCCAGGATGAGGTAGGCATTGTAAGTGGAGCCGGCTTCGGTGAGATAGCCGTGGAAGTCTCTCAGGGTCCAGTCGATGGCGCCCACCCAGTAGACGCCGGGGATGAGTTCAACGGGCATATGCGCCTCCAGTGCAGGGGTCAGGGATCAGGTTTTAGGGTCAAGTTTTAGTGATCAGTAAGCGGTGAGCAGTAAATTTTGATTAATCAAGGCATTTCACTTTATTTACTGATTGCCAATATTTAAAGCGAAAACCCGCCCCCTAAAACCTAAAACCTGACACCTGACACCTGAAACCTGCCTCTAAAGTCCTTCCCTGGCCAGTTCTTCTATCAAGGATTTCTGCTTTTTGTTCAGCTCCCCCGGGGTTTCCACGATGATGCGCACGTATTGGTCCCCCCGGATCTTGCCGGCGGCCTGGGGCAAGCCGTAATTTTTCAAGCGCATCTTGGTATGGCTCTGGGTGCCGGGCGGGACCTTGAGACTTATGGTCTTGCCGTCCAGGGTGGGGACGGTGACCTTGGTGCCCAGGGCCGCTTCGGTAAAGCGAATCTTCCGGTCCACGTACAGGTCGTGGCCATCCCGCTTGAAGACCGGGTGTTCCACCTCCCGCAGTTTCACGTAAAGATCCCCCGGCGGCCCCCCCAGGGGGTTGGCCGCGCCTTTGCCCGCCACCCGGAGCCTTTTGCCCGGCAGAGTTCCAGGTGGGATCTTCACCGCCACTTTCTCCAGGTGGCCGTCCCGGGGAAAGGCCACTATCTTTTCGGCGCCGAAAGCCATCTCGTGAAGGGTGATGGGGGCTTCCACCTGGAAGTCCTGCCCTTTCACCGGCTGGGGCTGAGGCTGGGGCCCGAATCCTTCCGGCCCTCCGAAGCTGAAGATGCGGCTGCGGCCGCCCCGGGACCGGCCGCCCTGCCCCCCGAACAGGCGGGAGAAGATGCCTTCGGAAATTCCCAGGTCGAAAACGTCTCCGAAATTGAACCCCTTGAAGATGTCTTCCTGGGTGAACTTTTCTCGAAATACCTGGGAGCCGTACTGGTCATATTCCTTGCGTTTGTCGGGATTGCTCAGGACCGCGTAGGCTTCGCTGATCTGCTTAAATTTTTCCCCGGCCGCCTTTTTATCCCCTTTGGCCTTGTCGGGATGGTATTTCATGGCTAGCTTGCGGTAGGCCTTTTTGATCTCTTCCGGAGAAGCATCCCGATTAACCCCTAAAATCTGGTAATAGTCCACATCTGCCATAAAGTTCTCACTCGCCTGCAGGGCCGGCCGGGTTGACGCAGTTTCAGTTCCGGGACATTCCTTTACAAATTCTGGAATTCCAGGAGGGACAATTTAACAATATTATATAACTCCCGCATATTTTGTCAAGGCAAACTAGCTTGTAACCATTGTAATTCATTAGAAATTTCAAATTGGTCCCCGAAGAAGGCCGATTTATCTACTTGAATATTTTTTTCCTATGTGGTAAACATCACAATCTATGCTAGGTTGGCAACTCTCCCGGCAGAAAAGCTGGAAATTTTTCATCGTCAAGGAGGTTAGGCATGACGGCTTTAATCGGCGGATTGGTGGCGATTGCGCTGGGGTTAATCGGTCTGGGCTTGTGGTTTAAAAATTTCATCACTCTGGTGACGGGCGGCATCCCCTTGTTGCTCCTGCTGGGCGGCGCCTTGGCGGTGTATCTGGGATATGAAGAGGCCAAAGACAAGTTTTTCAAGAAATCCGAGCCCCCGGCCTATGAACCTCCCAAGATGGAGGAAGCCGAGGTGGAAAAATATAAGGCCGAAGTGGAACGTCTGAAGGCGGAGGTCGAAGATCTCAAAAAGAAATAACGGTATCCGAGTCCTATTGCCAGGGACGCCTCTTGAGTCAGAGGCGGCCATTGACCAGGCCTGAAAAACGCCGGGGAGAATTTTAACTCCCCCCGGCGTTTTTTGGGTTTTCGGTTTTGGGTTTTCGGTTTTCGGTGAGGCTGATTCCCTGTCAACCCTGGACTAATACCCGATACCTATTCGCCATCAAACGAAAATTTTTGGGTAGGGGCGGATATTGTATTCGCCCTAAAATAGTGGGCGAACACAAGGTTCGCCCCTTGTAATGCCTTTTGAATGTGAATTATTATGACCACAAGCCACAAGCAACAAGCCCTCTGACCACTGGCCACCGGCAACTAACTCACAATCTCCCCGGAGGTCACCCGCACCACTTCCCCCGGCGCGGTCTCGATGAGCAAGGACCCATCCGGGGCCACGTCCCGGGCCAGGCCCCGGATAAGGGCCGGTCCCTGCCGCACCGTGACCCGGGTTCCCAGGGTCACCGCATAGCGCTTCCATTCTTCCAGGATGGCGGGAAACTGCCGGGCCAGAAAGCGTTGGTAGAGCCCCTCGAATTCTTCCAGCCAGGTCTGGAGGAGCGGCGCCCGCACAAAGGAGCGTCCCAGGGCCAGGGCCAGGGAGGTGGCCGTCCCGGCAATTTCCTCGGGAAACTCCCGGTTATTGACGTTGAGGCCCAAGCCCACCACCAGGTAGCGGATCTGGTCGCTCTCCGTCTCCATCTCCGTTAAAATTCCCCCCACTTTTTTCCCTGCCAGGAGGAGGTCGTTGGGCCACTTGATCTCCGGGGCCGCGCCCGCGGCCCGCTCCAAGGCGCGGGCCACCGCCACCGCGGTGGTCAGGGTGATCTGGGGCAACTCATGGGGAGGTAAGGGCGGCCGCAACAGCAGGGAGACGTACAGGCCCAGGCCCGGGGGGGATTCCCATTGGCGGCCCAGGCGGCCCCGGCCGGCGCTCTGGCCTTCGGCCACCACCAGGGTCCCTTCCGGCGCCCCGGCCGCAGCCAGCTCCTTGGCCCGATCGTTGGTGGAAGGGAGCGATTCAAAATAATGCACCGGCCCTCTTAAAAACTGGGTTTGGAGGCCGTGGACAATCTCCTCCGGCAGCAGCTTATCGGGCGCCTCCAGGAGGCGGTAACCCAGCCGGGGAGAACCTTCGATGACGTAACCCAGGGCCTTGAGGCGGTTGATGCGTTTCCACACCGCCATGCGGCTCAGGCCCAACCGGGCCGCCAGGGTCTCGCCGGAGGTGAACCCGGCCGCGGCTTTCAAAGCCTGGAGCACCGGGTCGGCGGGTGGAGTGGAAGTAATTGAGATGCCTGGGAAATTAGTTTTGGTCCGGCTCCTGGGAGAGCCTGGATTTTTCGGGTTGGAATTCATTTCTGTTTTATAAGAATTTGTAACCCACTGCAGAACCTCAATAATGGCCAACTGCCAACTGCTTACCGCTTACTGCTCACTGCCTCTGGTTTTCGGGAAGCTGGCGTTTCAGGGAATTATTATAAACCGCGGCCCCCAGCAGCAGGCCCACCCCCAGCCCCACCACCGCGGCGGTGAGGGTGGGCGACATCAAAAGGGCGATGCACATGCCGGTGGCGCCGTAGGCCAGGGGAATATAAATCTTGGCCGGGATGGCCTGACATGCCGGGGCCAGGGCCATAATCATCACCAGGGCCAGGATTTTCCAGCCCCAGGCCCGGCGGCCCCACCTATGGCGGAGGGATTTTCTATGGTGCCGGTTTTCGGTTTTCGGTTTTCGGTTTTCGGTAAAAAACATAATTTTTTTATGCCGATTATCCCGTTTCACTCACAACCGCTGGCCGGTCATAACCAGAAAAACCAACCCCAGACCCACCTGCAGAGTCAGGGTGAGGCGGTTGAGCAGCCGCAGCCGGGTCTCGTGGAGGTAGGCCCTGCGCTTCACCAGTTCCTGGTTCACCACCGCCAGCCCCAGCAGCAGCCACAAGGTCCAGCGAAAGGGCAGGGGATTGGCGGGGAAGAGCAGTAAAAAAACCAATCCCCCAATGGTCAGGATGTTAGCCAGGGTGAAAATCAAGGCCCCGGCCGCCGGTCTCACCCGGGCCGCCAGGCCCTGGGGGCCCGCCGCTTCCCCCGGATAAGGAAAGCCATGGACCAGGAACACGTTGAAAGCCCCAAAAGTCAGGGTAAGCCCGTAAACCACCACCTCGGTCACCAGGTGGCCGCATTGAAGATAAAACCCCGCGGCCAACGGCAGCAGCCCGAAACAGAGTCCCCCCACCGCCTCCCCCCAGCCCCGGCGGCGCCAATTAAGGGGCGGGGCAAAGGAAAAATACCCCCCCAGCGCCCCCAGACCTCCCAGGGGCAGGGTGAGGTCGCCGGTATGCCAGACCAGTTGGAGGAGCAGGCCCAGAAACCCCGCCAGGGCCAGGGCGCCGTAAGCCAGCTTCCCGGCGGTCTCCGGCGGCAAGTCCAGCCCGGGGCAATGGGTTGGCGTCGGAAAGGCGTCTTTGGCGGCGGCTCCTGCCAGGATCAAGGCGGATACCGCCAAAGTTCCCAATATTACTACGGGCCGGCTTACCGGAAATCCGGCCACCCCGGCCAACAGGGCGCCGATCCAGAAGGGGAGCAGCCCGGCCAGCCAGAAAGCCGCCAGGGTCAGCAGCCTTCCTGCCCCGCCCCCAGTCCTGTCCACCTTTGCCGCCATTATTCGAGCCTACCTTTATTTATGCCATAACCTGGCTAAAGGTCAAGGAAATTACTGGAACGCGCCTCCGACGGCCGCCCGGTCATCGATTATTTTGGGGGATTAAAAAAGGCGGCCCCCTTAGGCCGCCCCGTTTCATAGGACGACTGGCCGCCGCAATCATTATTGCCTTCTGACTTTGGAAGTTATTTCCTTGGGTTTGTCAGGCTGGGACGAGGATGAGGAGCTTATTTCCAGGGCCGTAATGCGCTCCTGGGCGTATTGAATCTTGTTCTTATATTCCAGGGGAGCGTGGTTAATAAAACTGCGGAACGCGTCTGCCGCTTCCTGGGTGCGGCCCGCCTGCTCCAGGGCCACGCCTTGGTTAAAGTAGGCTTCGGAAAAACGGGGATTGATATCCAAGGCCCGGCGGTAGTCGGCCAGGGCCAGCTCCAGGGCGCCTTGCTTCCGGTGAGCGTTGGCCCGCACGTAATAGGCCTGGGCAAACCGGGGCTTGAGTACAAGGGCCTGGTCGTAGTCAGCCAGGGCCCGGTCCCATTCCCCCATCCGGCCATACGCCACTCCCCGGTTGAAGTACGCCGCCGGGGACCGGGGATTGATCTTCAGCGCCTGACCATAGTCTGACACCGCCCAGTCGTACTGAGCCAATTCCTGGTGGGCATTGCCGCGGTGGATGTAAGCGGGGACGTAATGGGGGTTAAGCTTCAGGGCCCGGTCAATCTCTGCCAGGTATTCCTCCCAGCGGGCGTTGTTGCCCAGGTCCATGGCCTTGAAGATGTGAACCGCGGTGGCGGCTTGGATGGTTTTATCCCGGACGTCGTTGAGGGTTTCCAGCCCTATGATGGCCGGGCCATAAAAGGGGTCCGATGCCAGGGCTTCCTTAAAAGCCTCCCGGGCTGCGGCAAAGTTTCCCCTAACCCCTTCGGCCACCCCCTGATAATAACTGTCTTCCGGCAGCCCCCCAGCCCAAACGGGTCCCGGGGCCAGCCAGGCTCCCAGCAGCAACCCCATAG
>VGSO01000074.1 GCA_016874945.1 Deltaproteobacteria bacterium | reverse complement strand
AGTTTATCTTATTGAAGAGTGCATGGCTGCGGCCATCGGCGCGGGGCTGCCCATCACCGAGCCCATCTGCAACATGGTGGTGGACATCGGCGGCGGCACCACGGAAGTGGCGGTCATCTCCCTGGCCGGCATGGTCTATTCCAAGTCCGTGCGGGTGGGGGGCGATAAGATGGACGAGGCCATCCTCCAATACGTCAAGCGGACCTACAACCTGCTCATCGGCGAGCGCACCTCGGAGATCATCAAGACCACCATCGGCAACGCTTATCCCGGCGAGCGGGAAACCATGGACGTGAAGGGCCGGGACCTGGTTTCGGGGATTCCCAAGATTATCAACATCGATTCCGACGAGGTGCGCCAGTCCATCCAGGAGCAGATCGACACCATTGTGGCCACGGTGAAAACTGCCTTGGAGCAGACCCCCCCGGAACTGGCCGCGGACATCGTGGACCGGGGCATTTACCTCACCGGGGGCGGAGCTCTGCTTAAGAATCTGGACATTCTGCTGCACCAGGAAACGGGCCTGCCCATCAAGCTGACGGAAGATCCCCTGGCCACCGTGGTGCTGGGTTCGGGCCGGGCTTTGGACAACCTGAACATTTTGAAGGAAGTAATGCTGGATTGAGGCGGCTTTAGCCTTGCGCCCCCACAGTCGCTACCGCACCTTCTTGCTTCTTGCCGCCGCCCTGCTGCTGACCATCTCGGTGCTTTCCCTGGGTTTGAAGCGCGCTCCCGTTTTGAAAAGGGTGGAGGGGCTGGTGGTTTCTCTTACCGCCCCGGTGCTTCAGGGACTGCATTATGTGGGCCGCACCGTCAGGGGCGTCTGGGAAGGGTATTTTACGCTCCTGGAGGTGCGCCAGGAGAATCTCGCGCTCAAACGGCGCCTGGAAGAATATGCCCAGAAGGAAGTGAGCTATCGGGAAGCCCTCCAGGCTTTGCAGCGCCTGGAGGCCCTGCTCAACCTGAAGCGGCAGTTGGCCCAGCCGGTCATCGCGGCGCACGTCATTGCCTACGACCCCTCCCTGTGGTCCCGGTGCGCCATGTTGGACCAGGGCGGGGACCACGGGGTGAAAAACGGCATGCCGGTGGTGGCCGCGGAAGGCATCGTGGGCCGGGTGGTGGAAGCCTATGGCAGCTACTCCAAGGTGATGCTCATTGTGGACCGAAACAGCGGCGCCGACGCCATGGTGCAGCGCACCCGGATCCGGGGCGTTCTCCAGGGGCGGGGGACCAACCGCTGTTACCTGGACTATGTGCCTAAGACCGCGGACGTGCAGCCCGGGGACCTGGTGCTGGCTTCCGGCCTGGGAGGCGTCTATCCCAAGGGCCTGGTCTTTGGCAAGGTCAGCGCGGTCAGCAAGAAGAATCCGGGAGTCTTTCAGGAAATCGAAGTGATGCCCGCCGCGGATCTCTCGGCCCTGGAGGAAGTCCTGGTGGTGAAAGCGGTCAACCTGGCCATCTCGGAAAAATGACGGCGCCCTTTCTCCTTTTCACCCTGGCGGGACTGGGGATTTTTTATCTGCAGAACCTGATTTTTTTCTCCAACGTCCGCCTGCGCCTGCTGGCGCTGCTCATTTTCTTTGTGGCGCTCCGGCCGTCCCTGGCCCTGGGGATTTCCCTGGGTCTGGCCTTGGGTCTGCTCCAGGACAGCTATGCGGCCACTCCTTTCGGCCTCCATCTGGGGGCCTCCCTGATGCTGGTGGCCACGGCCCGGTTCCTGCGGCCCCGGATGCTGCTCCAGAGGGCGGGGTCCTTGCTGCTGGCCGGCCTGGCGGCCCTGGTGGTTCAGGAAGGGACCTGGCAGCTAATTATGCTGGTCTCCCGTGGTCCTGGCATTCTGACGGGGAATCAACTTAAATATCACGGCCTGGAAATCCTGGGGTCTTTGGCCCTGGCTCCATTAATGGCCATTCTGGTAAAGGGCGTGGAGGCGGTGCTGCGCCGCTGGGGCTGGCGCCCGCCCCGGGAAGGGGCGTTGTCAGTGAGCAGTGAGCAGTAAGCAGGGATTAGGGAATAGGGAATAGGAAAAACCGAAGACCGAAGACCGTTAATATGGAGCGTAAGAACCCCTTAGGTTTCCTGGGTTTTCAATACCTGGGAGGCGCTTCCGGAGGGCTCATGTCCCCGGAGGAACTGGACCGCGTCCGCTGGATTTTGTCCGGGATGGCCCTCTTGGTCCTCTGCCTCTTCGGGCTTTTGGTTCTGCGCCTCTGGTTCCTCCAGTTGGTCCAGGGGGAGGAAATGCGTCAGCGGTCGGAAACCAACCGCATCCGCCTCCAGGACCTGCCGCCCTGGCGGGGCATGATTCTGGACCGGAGCGGCCAGGTTCTGGTGGCCAACCGGCCCAGCTATGAAGTGGCGGTGGTCCTGGAAGACGTGCCCGACACCGCCCTCCTGGCCCGGCGGCTGGGGACTTTGCTGCGCTGGGATGCCAACCAATTGGCGGCTCAACTGGAAAACGCCCGGGCTGCCGGCCAGAGTTGGGTCCGGCTCAGGGGGGATTTGACCTGGGAGGAGATGGCCCTGGTGGAAACCTTTCAGCCGGAGCTGCCGGGGGTTCTCATTCAGGTGCAGCCCAAGCGGGAATACCGCCTCATGGGAATGGCGGCCCACGCGCTGGGATACCTGGGAGAGATCACGGATACCCAGATCAAAGGCGGCCGCTTTCCCGGCTACAAGATGGGGGATTACCTGGGGAAATGCGGAGTGGAGCTGGCTTGGGAGAATTACCTGAGAGGCAAGCGGGGGTACCGTCGCATCGAAGTGGACGCCTATGGACGGGAGTTGGGCCAGTTGGACCGGCTCTTTCCCACCCCCGGGGCCAACGTGCATTTGACCCTGGATTTGAAGCTGCAACAAGAGGCCGAAGTCTGCCTGGCGGGGAAGACCGGGGCCATCGTGGCTGTGGATCCCCGGAACGGCAAGATCCTGGCCATGGCCTCCTCTCCCAGTTACTCCCAGGAGGCCTTCGAGCGGGGCCTCACCCCCAAGGAATGGCAGAAGCTGAGCACCCACAAAGACCACCCCCTGGAAAACCGGGTTTTGAAGGGCCAATATCCCCCGGGCTCCACCTTCAAAATCGTGATGGCGGTGGCGGCGCTGGAGGAAAAGGTCATCACCCCCGCCACCGTTATTTCCTGCTCCGGGGCGTTGCCCTTCGGGAACCACGTGTTCCATTGCTGGCGCAAGGGCGGCCATGGGGGCATGGACCTGCACAGCGCCCTGGTGCAGTCCTGCGACATTTATTTTTACACGGTGGGCCGGCGCCTGGGGATTGAGCGCATCGCCAAGTGGAGCCGACGCTTCGGCCTGGGGCAGACGAGCGGCTTGCTGCTGGACAAGGAGATGCCGGGGCTGGTGGCCTCATCCGCCTGGAAGATGGGCCGCTTCAAGGCCCCCTGGCAGGAGGGAGACACCCTGTCCGTGGCCATCGGCCAGGGCTACAACCTGACCACTCCGCTGCAGATGGCCCAGGTGGCGGCGGCCATAGCCAATGGCGGGGTGCTCTACGAGCCCCAGCTGATGGAAAAAGTGGAAAGCCCCGCGGGAGAGGTCCTGTTCCAGACCCAGCCGGTGGAGAAGTCCAGATTGGAGGCCAAACCCCAGACCATCGCGGCAGTACAGAAGGCGCTCCAGGGAGTGGTGGCCTTCGGCACCGGCAAGGCCGCCAAACTGCCCCAGGTGGAAGTGGCCGGCAAGACCGGCACTTCCCAGGTGGTGTCCCTGGAACGGGAGAAAAAAGGAGGTAAAGGAACTCAGAACCATGCCTGGTTTGTGGCCTACGCGCCGGCGTCCCGGCCCCAGATCGCCGTGGCGGTGATCGTGGAGCACGGGGGCGGCGGCGGGGCAGTGGCCGCGCCGTTGGCCCGGAGAGTTCTAGATGCGGCTTTCCCCGCCCCCCGCCTGGCCCGGTCGGTGGGGACCGGCGGGTAAATTTCTGCACCACTTAGTACAGTGGTTCATAAATACGGTAACGTATTTTTCCCTATGCCGCGAGGCGTTTTGGGAGTGCCAAGGGCAGGTTAATTTTATGCAACAGATCATTAATACCGTTTTCGGTTTTCGGTTTTCGGTTTTCAGTTTTCGGTTTTCAGTTAAAAGAAATTGTATTATCAATAAGTTAGCCATAGAATTAGTTACATCTGAAACTGAACTTGGTATAAGATCGCGCCGCGTAAACCTCCATTCGCCTGGTTGAGCGATCTGCTCGTAATAACTTTGAAAAACTAGGAGGCGTTCCTCCAGTTCTTCGAGCGATTGGATGTCGTTGGGCACCAGAGCCTTACGTTGTAGAATGGAAAAGTAAATTTCCATCTGATTCAGCCAGCTCGCAAGAACCGGTCCATGCACCAGTACCAGGTTGCCGTAGCGTTGTGGGAGGCGCGCCATGGAGCGTGGACCCCGATGCGCCGAGTCGTTATCCACGATCCAGAATACCCGCCTGGCCTCGGCATAGGGTGGCCGGCTCATAACATCGGCCACCAGCCGATCGAACGGCTCGATGCCGTTTTGGGGCTCACAGCGGCCAAACAGTTTTTGACTCGGTGAACATCACGCGCCGCCAGGTAGACCCAGGCGCCGCAGCGGGCATGCTCATGTTCCACCTTCATCACGGCGCCGGCCACCGGGGTATTTCTGTACGTCACCGGATGCCTTGGGCTCGGGAACCGGAATGGAGAATTATTTCCGGCGCCTAGAATGAAAACAGTGGATTTAAGAGGCCTCTTATCTTATTATGAAAGATAACCGCTAATAATCGGGGAGGGACCTGTCATGATACGGAAAGCGTGGGCCTTGACGCTGGCCGTCAGCCTGTTGTTGATGGGGACTGGCGCCGCCTGGGGACAAATGGGCTATACCATGAGAAGCGCCGAAAAGGGCTTCGCGACGCCTCCTCCCAAGAAACCCGCTTCGTCGGTGATCTTTGTAGACGCGGCCGTGGGACGGCCGCTGGGACTGGCCACCACGGTGGTGGGGACCGCCCTTTTTGTGGTGACCCTCCCCTTCACCGCGCCTTCGGGCAGCGCCGGGGATGCGGCCCATGCCCTCATCGTCCAACCCGGAGGCTGGACTTTCGCCCGTCCCCTGGGCCGCAGCGCCCCCCAGTACGAGGATAAGGGAATCTTTCAACCCACACCCGCCACCGAGTATTGAAGAGAACTGCGGCAGTCAGGGAAAAATTTAACCCTAAGGGACAATCGAAAAGCAACAGGTGCAGGGGCGTAATATAAATCGCGCCCCTATAAAAACCGCCTCCTGGCTTAGCGAATCTGGGGGAATATTAGGGGAGGTCTTTGCGGGACCTCCCCCTTTTTATTAGGGGCCGTTATGGTAATGCTCCTTGGGGGCGGAAAAATTCTTGTACTGATTTGCGGTCAACAGGCAATGAATGTAAGGCGGGGAGACCCCGCCCGACTTGTTTTATACTTGATTCCCTTTCAAATGCAACAAATACAATTTGTAACTTATTGGTATTCCAGGTTTTCCTAACCGAAAACCGAAAACCGAAAACGGTATTAGGCGCCCTGGTCCTAGCGGGTCAGGGGCAGGGTCCAGTCCGGCTTTCCAGAGATTGCCCACAGGATGGAAGCCTGCGCCACTCATGCAATTCTCTTTTGTGGTTCATTTCCTCTTGGATGTAGCCGCGCCATGGACGCCGCCCCCATGAACCGCCGGGCACCGGTTGTCCCATTGGGGAGAGCTGAAAACACAGGGGCCTTCTGCGTTCCTTCAATCTGGAAAAAACTCAATGCCCGCCAACAGGTAAAGCAGGGCCGCGGCGGCCAGGAAAGGGCCGTAGGGCAAGGCCACGGTGCGCCACTGCCCCTTTCTCAGGCGACGGGTCATCAGGGCCTGGGCCAGGCCCGCGCCGGCGCCCATGGCGGCGCTGTAGAAAATGACCACCGGCACCGCTTTAATCCCCAGAAACGCGCCAATAAAGGCTATGAGCTTGATGTCGCCGCCCCCCAGACCCATCTTCCCGGCCCACTTCTCATAAACCCAGGCAACTCCGTAAAACAAGGCGCTCCCCACCACGGCCCCCAAGGCCGCCTCCCAAAACCGCAGGTGGGGCAGCACCAGGGACAGGCCCAGACCCAGGACCGCCCCTGGCACAGTGATGACGTCAGGCAGAATCCAGTGTTCCAGGTCGATGGCGCTTAAGGTTAGCAGCGCGGCGCCAAAGGGGCCGTAAACCAGCAACAGATAGCTGCCGGGAAAGCGGCGCCACAGGGCCACGGCCAGCAGGCCCCCGGCCAATTCCACCAGGGGATAACGCCGGGAGATGGGTTCACGGCAGTGGCGGCAGCGGCCTTTCAACCGGATGAAGCTTATCAGCGGCAGGTTGTCCTGCCAGGGGATGGGGGCGTGACACCGGGGGCAGCGGGACCGGCCCCGCCAGAAAACCTCTCCCCGGGGCAGGCGGGTAATGACCACATTGAGGAAGCTCCCCAGGGCCAGACCCACCAGAAACGCCAGGACATAGCTCATCGAGGTTTTCGGTTTTCGGTTTTCGCTTTTCGGGGTGAATCCATGATGGAATCTTAAGTGGCCAACCAGTGGCCGACACAAGAGTAGTAGGCGTAGGACAATCGGTCATCCATTGTTGGTCTCCAATTTCATTAGGATTCAGTTTAACCGAAAACCGAAAACCGAAAACCCCTTTACGGGGCCACCATCTGAAACTCCTCCACCTTGTTCAGGGGCATGTTCCAGTAGCCCATATCGGTGGTGCCTTCCAGCAATCCTCCCACAAATACCTGCCCCCGGAACTTTTCCCCGGAAATGGTGTAGATCTCTGATTCCCGGTAGCGGTCCTGCTCCGGCCCCAAGAAGCGCACCCCGTGGACCACGCTCAAGGGCACCCAGGTCTGGGTGCCGCCGATCTTGGCCACCAACTCCTGCCGGGTGCCCGGCAGCCTGAGATTCCACACGTAAAAGGCTTTGCCATCATCAGTGAACACCTTGCCAGGATAAGTGGGCAGCGGGGGCGGCACCACCTCGGGGGCGCAGGCTGCTATCATCAGACAGACCCAGACGACAAACAGTGCCCCATATCTTCCATTATTTTTCCGGCCGCTGGGATTTTCCCGGTCCATGCCCCACCCCCTGGCGCGTCGGTGGCCGCCCGAAAGGTTCGAGCGGTTTGGATATTGGATCAACATATCATAAACCCGGCTGGCAGGGAGAGAAATTCTTTTTCGACGCCATTCCCCGGGGCTGTTGCGCATCACTAGTTTTACAGGATTTGGAATGTCTTACAATAATGCAGATTAATAACTTTTATGTCCTCTTGTGCCAGACTTAATATCAACATATATGTTATAAGCCAAAAATATTATTAACATTATTGTTAGGTTTAATTTTGACCATAAGGAGACAAGTAATTGGAATTATTAATAATTAAATATGGCATGGCCTTTGCTTATAGAATTTCTTAAACCAGGCTTACCAAAACGGGAGGAAATGGTTTATGAATTCGGCAGACACTGCCTTTGTCTTGGTCTCCGCCGCCCTGGTGATGCTTATGACCCCGGGGTTGGCCTTGTTTTACGGCGGCATGGTGCGCAGCAAAAACGTGTTGGGCACCCTCATGCAAAACTTTATCATGCTGGGCGTCATCGGGGTGCAATGGGCCCTCTTCGGCTACAGCCTGGCCTTTGGCCCGGATGTGGGCGGCATCATCGGCAATCTCGATTGGCTCGGGCTCAACGGCGTGGGCCTGGAGCCTTTCAAGGCTTATTCCGAGACTATCCCCCACCAGACCTTTATGATTTATCAAGCCATGTTCGCCATCATCACTCCGGCCCTGATCACCGGCGCCTGGGCCGAGCGCATGAAATTCAGCACTTTTTTGGTTTTCATAATCCTGTGGGCCACCCTGGTGTACGATCCCGTGGCTCACTGGGTCTGGGGCGACGGCGGCTGGCTCAAAGGCCTGGGGGCCTTGGACTTTGCCGGGGGCACGGTGGTGCACATTAATGCCGGCGTCGCAGCCCTGGCCGCGGCCCTGGTGATGGGACCCCGCAAGGGCTGGGGGGGCTACGGCAACGGCGCCGAGGCCTTTATCCCCCACAACCTGCCCATGACCGTGTTGGGGGCCGGGCTGCTGTGGTTCGGCTGGTTCGGCTTCAACGCCGGCAGCGCCCTGGCTTCGGGCGGCCTGGCCAGCACTGCCTTTACCGCCACCCACCTGGCCACCTGCGCCGCGGTGCTCTCCTGGACCGGCCTGGAGTGGATCATCCGGGGCAAGCCCACCTCCCTGGGCGCGGCCTCGGGCGCGGTGGCCGGATTGGTGGCCGTCACTCCCGCGGCGGGTTTCGTAGGTCCCATGTCTGCCATCATCATCGGTCTGGGCGCGGGCAGCATCTGCTACCTGGCGGTCCTGGCCAAGGTCAAGTTGGGCTATGACGACTCCCTGGACGTGGTGGGCGTGCACTGCGTGGGCGGCATCTGGGGCGCCCTGGCCACCGGGTTGTTGGCTTCCAAGGCCATTAACTCCGCAGGCGCGGACGGCCTGTTATTCGGCAATCCCCAGCAGTTGGTGATTCAGACCCTGGCGGTGGGCGTGATCATCGTTTTCTCCTTCATCGTCAGTTGGGGGCTCCTCAAGATTCTCGACGCCACCATGGGCCTGCGGGTGACGCCCGAAGAAGAAGTCGCCGGTCTGGACCTGTCGGAACATCAAGAAGCCGGCTACAGCATCTAAATTAACCTCGGGAGGTTTAGCATGAAAAAGATAGAGGCGATTATCCAGCCTTTCAAGTTGGAACCGGTTAAGGAAGCCCTGCACCAGATCAGCATCCAGGGCATGACGGTCACCGAAGTCAAGGGTTTCGGGAGGCAAAAAGGGCTCCGGGAAGTTTACCGGGGCATGGAGTATCAGGTGGATTTTCTTCCCAAGGTGAAGATCGAGGTGGTGGCTTCGGATGAAAAAGCCCAGGCGGTGGTGGATGCCATCATTGACAAAGCCCGCACCGGCCGCATCGGCGACGGCAAGATCTTCGTCTACCCGGTGGCCGAGGTCATCCGCATCCGCACCGGGGAAACGGGGGAAGGCGCAGTCTAACCCAGGGCCGGGACCTGGTCCGGGAATATGCCGGGCCGGGTCTCCTTTTGGCGATTTTAATTGAGACCCAAACTTCGGTAAAAGGAAGGAGAAAATATGCGCTCAAAGCTGGTGGTAGTGTTAGTGGCGACTTTGGCCATGGTCATTTTCGCCGCCTCCGTCGCCCTGGCCGATAAGATGCTCTGCGTTTCCCGGCAAGAACTCAAGGGGGAAGAAACAGTGGGGGCTTGCATCGCCCGGGGGGATCAGTTTGCCATCATGGATGATAAGGGGGTGGTTCGCATCTTATCACCCAAAGAAATTGAGTTGACGAAACAAACTAACCCTAAACTTTTTGAAATGAAGGCTTTTGGCATGAAACACCAGGAACTGGCGCCGGAGATCCCCAAATTGCCCCCTTTAGCGGTGCCCAAGACCGGGGCCATGTAGGTTCTCCCCAGTCAAGGGCGGCAAAGGTTTCAGAAAGCAGGGCCAGAAGGTTGTCACTGGCGGGACGCCAATGTCACTGAACCTACCACATCTCCTAACAGTCACCCCGTCACACGGGGAGAAGGAAGAATACCGAGGAAGCTTGCTTGTTATACCTAAAACCCAGGGATTCTGAGGAAGCAAGCTAAAATCCGCCACTGAATCGCGGGGCCGAATCTGAGAAGCCAATCTATGAAGGGGGAGTACGAAAATGAAGAGAAGTTTTATTGGCTGGGTTACAGGGTTTTTCCTGGTTGTCGCGATGGCGGGTTTTGTCGGAGGGGGACTGAGCCAGGCTTGTGCCGAAGAGCCGGTAAAACCGCCGGAAGAGCCGGCGCCGCCGGAAAAACCCACCTGGACTCTGCAAACGGACGTTTATAATCAGTACGTTTTCCGGGGCGTGGCCTTGAGCCGGGACAGCGCGGTCCTCCAGCCGTCCTTCACCGGCGCCTACAAGGGGCTCACGGTCAACGTCTGGGGCAACTTCGACACCAGTGAAAAGAATCCCTTCGGCGTCCAAAAACGGCGCGGCCCCCGGTGGAACGAAACGGACTTCACCATTTCCTACACGTACGAGGTCATCAAGAGCCTCAATCTTACCGCGGGCTTTATCTACTATTTGCTGGACAAAAACAACTCGGCCTTCGACCAACGGGAGATCTACGGCGGCTTCGGGTATAAACTGCCCTGGTTCGAATTCGGGTTCGCCGCCTACCGGGAAGTGGGCGACTTTCCCGGCACCTATCTCCAATGGTATATCACCCGCAGCCAGGAACTGCCCTGGTATGGCATGAGTCTGGACCTGTGGGCCAGTTGGGGGGCAGAACTATCCGATTCTAATATAATTTTCCCTTTCTAATGTAACAAATAGCTGCACGCACAGAGCTCGGTTAACCGGGTTGGTGAAAGGAAACGCAGGTTTTCGGCTAGGACATCCATTAAGGTTTCCTCGCACTCAAACAACCG
>VGSO01000073.1 GCA_016874945.1 Deltaproteobacteria bacterium | reverse complement strand
GCCCAGGAGCCCCGGCTGCTCCTCATGGACGAGCCTGCGGCCGGCCTCAATCCCCGGGAAACTGAAGACCTCATGGCCCTGTTGGAGCAGCTTCGAGACCTGGGCCTCACCCTCCTGGTCATCGAACACGACATGACCCTGGTCATGGGCATCAGCCACCGGGTGGTGGTGTTGGATCACGGTGAAGTCATTGCCATGGGCCCGCCCGTAGAGATCCGCCGGGACCCCCGGGTGATTGAGGCGTATTTGGGACGGGAAGAAGAATGAGGTTTCAGGTTTCAGGTTTCAGGTTTTAGGGAGAAATTACTATGGGTTCCTGGAGAATTCTAAGCACATGGGCAGGAAGAAGTACCTTTCAATATAGTGGTTCTGTTTCAAGCGGAACAACTATAAGATACGGACAAAACTATAAATATAAAATTGATGTAACCAAAGAACAGTATAATGCTTTACTTAATCATTTCCGAAGTGAAACTGTCCCAGCCGGAACCTCCAGAACTAATCCACCAAGAGGCAGTGTAGGCGAATGGTTACAAGAAAATGTTACTAGGACTGCAATATCATCCTATATTTGTCCGATTTTAATAGCCGAGGGTTTTGCCGAGAGGGTCGGAAATACTGAAATTAGATTTATTACTCGGAGCATGAAGGCCAATTCCATCCATTAGCCCCCTCCCCCTTGAGGGGGGAGGGTTGGGGTGGGGGTGAATAGAACTTCTTTTCTAATGAGCCTCGCTAAGGGAGAATCGTCATGCCCATATACGACCACGACGCGGAGCAGATGAACCGGCAGGAACTGGCCCAATTGCAGTTGGAGCGCCTTCAGGCCACCCTCCACCGGGTCTATAAGAACGTCAAGTTCTACAAGCGCCAATTTGACTCCGTCGGCTTTCTCCCGGAGGACTGCCAGTCCCTGGATGATCTCCCCCGCCTGCCCTTCACCACCCGGGACGATCTGGCCCGGGCCTACCCCTACGAGATGTTCGCGGTGCCGCTTAGGGAGGTGGTGCGCATCCACTCCTCCACCGGCAGCCCCGGCAATCCCATCGTCATGGGCTACACTTGCCGGGACCTGAGAGCCTGGGCCAAACTGACGGCCCGAGTCCTCAGCGCCGCGGGCGTGGACCGGGATGACGTGGTCCAGGTGACCTTGAGCTACGGGCTGCTTACCAGCGCCTTCGGCATCCACTACGGGGTGGAACTCCTGGGGGCCTCGGTGATTCCCACCGGTCCCGGCGCCACCTTCCGCCAGGTGCAGATCATGCGGGACTACCGGGTCACCGCCCTGGTGAGCACCCCGTCCTATGCCCTGGTCCTGGCGGACCAGATGGAGGCCCAGGGGGTGGATGCCAAGAGCCTCCACCTGAAGGTGGCCCTCCTGGCGGGAGAGCCCTGGACCGAAGAGATGCGCCGGGAAATCGAGTCCCGCCTCTTCCTCACCGCCCACGACCACTACGCGCTCTCCGAGGCCATGGGCCCCGGGGTGGCCGGGGAGTGCGAGCACCGGCAGGGCATGCACCTCAACCAGGACCACTTCCTGCCCGAAATAGTGGCGCCGGGCGCCGGCGAGCCCCTGCCCCCGGGAGAGCTGGGGGAGCTGGTCATCACTACCCTGACCAAGGAGGGCGTGCCCCTGGTGCGCTTCCGCACCGGCGACCTGTGCCGCCTCAACTTTGACCCCTGCCCCTGCGGCCGCACCACCGCCCGGCTGAGCCGCATCGCCGGCCGCTGCGACCAGGTGGTCATCGTCAAGGGCGTCAACATCTTTCCCGCCCGGGTGGGTAAGGTGCTGGCCAATGTCCTGGGTGAAGACCCCGAATACCAGTTGGTCATCGGCCGGGAAGGCCACCTGGATTACCTGGACATCCGCCTGGGCGTCCGGGAGGGTCTGTTCTTCGACAAGATGACGGTGCAGCGCACCTTCCTGGAGAGCCTCACCCGCAAGCTGGCCCAGGGCATCGGCATCCGGCCCCGGGTGAAACTGGTGGAGCCGGGGTCCATTTCCCGGGAAAATGAGACTTCCCTTTTGGTGATTGATTTAAGGAAATGCGTCGATGGACAGGTGATCTGAGTCTTGGCAAAAGAGGCCGATAAGCGCCTCTGCATTACCAATCCCACTTCACTCCTTTGGAGTTATAACTTATCAGACCTTCTCTCCCGGCCTCGGCCATAAAGGCGGGGGGCGCCGCTGTCGACAAGCGGTGTGGCGCCCGCCGCCCCTTGGCCTCGTTACATCTTAGCCTTAGGACCAGGCTTTGGCGGCGCCTTGGGTCTCTCAGGTTTCTTTTTGGCCTCCTCAGGCTTTTCCTTCTTGGGCTCTTCCTTCACGGGCGCAGCCCCGGCCTTGAGCAGCATCTCCTCAATATCATTTTTCTTAGCCGCCCGGGCGTAGGACAAGGCGGTCTTACCCTCCTTGTCCTTGGCGTTCACGTCCAGCCCCTTCTCCAGGAGAAGCTTCACGGCATCGGCGCTGCCCGCCTGGGCCGCCCACATGAGGGCGGTCTTGCTGTCTTTGTCGGTGACGGTGACCTCCGTCCCCTTTTCTATCAGCAGTTTGACCGTATCCGCTTTACCTCGGGCGGCTGCGGACAGGAGGGCGTTCATGCCGCTTCTGTCATCCCGGGCCTTGATATCCGCGCCCCGCTCCAGGAGCAGGATAATCATGTCGTTGTTGCCCCCGTAGGCCGCCCACAACAGGGGAGTGCGCCCGTCCTTGTCCCTGGAGTTAACGTCCAGACCCTTATCCAGGAGAAGTTTCACCATATCTTTATGACCCCGGGCCGAGGCGCCTAACAAGGCGTTCATGTCGTTTTTTTCTTCCGTGGCCTTGAGATCCGCCCCCTTGTCCAGCAAGGTTTTGGCTATCTCGACATTACCGCCCAAAGCCGCCCAGATGAGCGGTGTCGCCCCGAATTGTTTATCCTTGGCGTTGATGTCGGCTCCGCCGGCCAGGAGAAGCAGCACTATTTCCTGTCGGCCGGCTTTGGTGGCCACAATTAACGGCGTCTCGCCCTTTTTGTCCGCCACATTGGATTTCATGCCGGACTGGAGGAAGAGCTTCACCACCAGGGCATCGCCGTTTTTGGCCGCCTCAAGAAAACCCTCTTCGCCATACTTGACGTTCATCTGACCCAGTTTGATGCGGGCTTCTTCCTGGGGGTTGCCGCAGGCCAAAGAAAAAAGCAGCAATAAAATTACGAAAAAGATTTTAAGTTGCCGTGGTTTCATCCGGTTAAGCCTCCTGGGAGTGAGCATTGGAACACCGATTGATAACAATTGACTGCCTCTGGGAAAATATCACCATAGGAAAGTGCTTGTCAACTTGGCAAACACTGCTATTCGCTCTGCAATTCCCTGGCCTGAAGAATAAATTAGGTTCCTTGTCAAGAAATCCGAGGACCCTATCCTTGGTGATGGCCTAGGGCTCCGCCGGCACAGGCTGGAAAGCCTGTGCTACCGGATATTTATTTGAGCGACATATAATCCAGCTAGCTATATTAACTAAAGGAATAGACATAATACCTAAAACGCCTAGGTACTAGTGCCTAGGCACTAGGCATAAATTAGGTATAAAGGCCTATTGTTAACTACACTAAGTGTATTATAGTTCAAATCAACCTCATTATTTAATGATAAGGAGGTGTTAAACTTATACTGAGTCAATAGCCTAAAGGAAGTCTGCACCGGAGGCTAAACTTAACGTCAAAGGAACTATTCCCGGAATTTTCAGGGGTAACTTGTAAGGAGATGGAGATGAATAAAAATAAATTGACCATGGCAGTGGCTGTTTTTGCGCTGGTGCTGGCATTCGGGGGATTGGGGTCATACGTCTATGGGCAGCCCATACCGGGAGGAACTCTGGACCCCACAACCATTCCCAAGTACACTACCCCTTTGGTCATCCCTCCGGCGATGCCCAAATCGGTAAACCCGCCAGGTTTTGTGGGCGATTACTATGAAATCGCAGTTCGGCAGTTTCAGCAGAACATCCTGCCGGACAGCATGGGGCTTCCCACCACGGTGTGGAGCTACGGCTCCTTAAACCATCCCGGCAGTTTCAACTATCCGGCCTTCACCATTGAGGCCCGGGTGTGGAAGCCCGTCAGGATCAAATGGATCAATGACCTGAAAGACCCGATCACCGGCAACTTTCTTCCCCACCTGCTGCCGGTGGACCAGACCCTGCATTGGGCCAACCCGCCGGGCGGCGAAATGGAGCGGGATATGCGGCCCGTGTTTGCGTCCACCCCTGGACCTTACACCGGACCGGTGCCCATCATCACCCATGTCCACGGCGCCCACGTCTCCGATGAAAGTGACGGCTATCCCGAAGCCTGGTTTCTCCCCGCGGCGGCCAATATCCCCGCGGGCTATGCCACCGAGGGCAGTTGGTATAACTTTTTCAAGGCCAAGGCTTTCTTCAAATACAATGTCACCTGGGATCCGGGGACGGCAATTTTCCAGTACCCCAACCGTCAGCGGGCCTCCACCCTGTGGTATCACGACCATACCCTGGGCATGACCCGGCTGAACGTCTATGCCGGGCCGGCCGGCTTCTATCTCCTCCGGGGCGGCGTCGCTGACATGCCCCTGAGATACCGGTTCCCCAAACTCGGCGATCCCCCCGGCGTCCGGTACACCGAGATTCCCATCGTCATCCAGGACCGTTCCTTTAACGCCGATGGCTCCTTGTTCTACCCTGCCGGCCGGGACTTCTTCGATGGCTTTCTGGGACCCTATATTCCAACCACCGACGTGTCGCCCATCTGGAACCCCGAGTTTTTCGGGAACACCATGGTGGTCAACGGCAAGACCTGGCCGGTCCTGAACGTGAAGCAGCGGCGCTACCGCTTCCGCTTTCTTAACGGCTGTGACTCCCGTTTCCTAATTTTACAGATGGATAACGGCCTGCCTTTCTGGCAGATCGGCACCGAGGGCGGCTTCCTGCCGGCGCCGGTACAGCTGAATCAACTCCTCATCGGCTTGGCGGAGCGAGCCGACGTCATCATAGACTTCACCAACGTCCCGGTGGGGACTCAGGTAATTCTGCAGAATATTGGCCCGGATTCGCCCTTCGGCGGCGGTGTCCCGGGGGTCGATTTTCCGCCGTCAGACCCCGGCACCACCGGCCAGGTGATGAAGTTTGTAGTCGGCCCTCGCGTCGGGGGTGATACCACCACGGCTCCCAATCTGCTGGGTCTGCCGCCTTGTTCGCCCTTGGGCGTGGCGAGCGTCACGCGGCAGGTGTCCCTCAATGAGGAAATGTCCGTGACCCCGGGCTTCGACGGGCCCATCGCCGCCAAGCAGGGCACCATGGACGGCGCTGGCAATCCCATACCCAAGAAGTTTATGGATCCCATTACGGAAAATCCCCGACTGGGAGCCACCGAAATCTGGGAAATTTTCAACTTCACCGCGGACGCCCATCCTATCCATATTCACCAGACCATGTTTCAGGTGGTTAGCCGGGAAGGATTGGTGTTGGATCCGGTTACGGGTGAAGTCGCTTTACCGGCTACCCTAACTGGAGTTATTACGGGCCCGGAAACTTGGGAGACGGGCTACAAAGACACGGTCATCTCTTACCCCGGTCAGGTCACCCGCATCAAAGCCAAGTTCGACCTGCCCGGCCTTTACGTCTGGCACTGCCACATCGTGAGCCACGAGGATAACGAAATGATGCGGGCCTTTTTTGTGGGCACTTCAAACGCCCTAAAAACACCTTACATGTACAATGCCTACTTGGAAGGTGAAACATTGTTTTAGGCAACTGGAGCAACATAATCACATGGGAATAGGCCCTCGCCGGGGCGGTTCGCCAACCGCCCCGGCGAGGATGCGACTGCAAACTCTCTGATCAAATAACTGAGAACAAGAAAAGGGGCCGCCGGTGGGTGTCCCCTTTTCTTTTGGGATGGGCTTAATCCAGGGTTTCTGAAAAATACTCGCTCATTTCAAAGATCCAATTTGTAGCAACGAAGGATTACCAGGAAAATCAGGCTTAATTCTCCGGCCTGTGGTCATCTCGATTCATGATTAGGTACATTTGCCTAGAAAAGATTAGGCAATTATATGGATTATAACTGATATTCAAAGGCCGCCCGGGGGCGGCTTTATTATTTAACCCGCTTTTTATTTAACCTATGGAAGCGGTTATCCAAATTGCTTTAAGCCGCCGATTTTGTTAGTATGTGAGCATTCCTGGGAACCTGGGTACATCTTATGCGACCTTCATGGGATGAATACTTCATGCTCATCGCCAAGCTGGTGAGCACCCGGTCCACCTGCAACTCCCGCCCCACCGGCGCGGTGCTGGTGAAGGACCGGCAGATTTTGGCCACGGGCTACAACGGCTCCATGCCCGGCGCGCCCCATTGCACCGACCAGGTCATGCCCGACGGCAGCCCCTACTGCCACCGCCGGGCGCTGCAAGTGGCCGACGTGGACAAGTACAACTACTGCCGGGCCTCCCACGCGGAGGCCAACGCCATCGCCCAGGCCGCCAAACACGGCATCGCCATTAGGGGCGCGACTCTCTACGTCACGCTGGAACCTTGTTTCGTCTGTATAAAACTTCTGGCCACGGCCCAGATCGAAAAGGTCTTTTTTGAGATAAGCTACGAGTCCCGGGACGCGGCCCGGGACGCCTATTGGCGGGAGATGGTGGCCGACGCGGGGATCGTTGCCTATCAGCAGCTTATCATCAGCCCGGAGACCATGGCCGCCATTCTGCCGAATTTGCGGGAAGTCACCTCCCGGCGCCGGCTGGCGCCCACTGCGGCCTCGGCGGCGCCCAGCTTTATCGGCGCGGTGGAGTCGGATTAAGAACAACCTCACGCAAAGACGCAAAGGCATAAATATTTTAAAATTATTAGCGGTCTTTGCGGCTTTGCGTGAGATAATTATAAGTTATCAATAGCGATTTTACTTATGGCTAAAAACAGCAAACCCGCCCCAAAGAAAAACAATTCCCGGAAAGCCAAGGCCTCGGGCCCGCCGCCGGAACCCGCGGCCCCCCCCACTTGGCCCCGGCGCCTGGGCCAGGAGATGGCGGCGCTGCTGCTCCTGGGGCTGGCGGGCTTCTGCTTTCTGGCCCTGGTGAGCCACAACCTCCTGGACCCCCAGGACCTGGTGGCAGTGTGGCAGGCGGCGGAAGTCTCCAACCAGGGGGGCAAGGCCGGGGCGCTGTTGGCCGCTTATCTAATATGGAGCCTGGGGCTGGCGGCCCTGGTGGTCCCTCTCATGCTCCTGGGCTTGGCCTGGCAGTCCCACCGCCGGGGACTGGATGAGGTGAACTGGGTCCAAAGCCTGGCCGGCGTGGGGACCCTCCTGGCTGCCGCGGGAACCTTTTCCCTGGCCTGGCCCCGCCTTCGCTGGGGGGGAAGCTGGATTCACGGCGGCGGCGGGCTGGGCGACCTGCTTTCCGGGAGCCTGGGTGCAGCCCTGAACCCCGGCGGCGCGGCCCTGGCCCTGGCCCTGCTGCTGCTGGTCAGCGTCATGGGGGCCACTCGTCTCTCCTATGTAGGGTTAATGTCCCGACTGGGGGGCGGCCTGAAAGGAGCCTGGTCACGCCTCCGGAGGGGGCGGCCCGAGCCGGAAATAGAACCCCTCAAGCCCCGGCAGACTGCGCCGCCGCGGCCCGTGATTACCAAGAACGGCGTTCCCGCCGAGGAAGCCGCCATGCTGGTGGCGCCCGCGGCCTCATCCCCGGAAGCCGCGCCGGCGCGGCCGCGCCGGCCATCGGTCTCCGGGAAGTTCACCCTGCCGTCCCTGGACCTTTTGGACCCGCCGCCCACTTACGATCACCAGGTGCAGGAAGGGGTGATGCTGGCCCAGGCCCAGAAGCTGGAGGACACCCTGCGCTCCTTCGGAGTGGAGGGCCGGGTCGCCGCCATCATGAGCGGCCCGGTGGTGAGCCGCTTCGAACTGGAGCCGGCCCCGGGGGTGAAGATCAGCAAGGTCACCGGCTTGGCCGACGACCTGGCCTTAGGGCTAAAGGCCCTGTCCATCCGCATCGTGGCGCCGGTGCCGGGAAAGGCGGTCATCGGCATCGAGGTCCCCAACCCCAAGCGCCAGGTGGTGGCCCTGCGGGAAATCCTGGCGGACAACTCCTACCAGAAGTCCGCCTCCCGCCTCACCATCGCTTTGGGAAAAGACATTATGGGCCAGCCGGTGGTCACGGATTTGGCCAAGATGCCCCACCTGCTCATCGCCGGGGCCACGGGCAGCGGCAAGAGCGTGGGCCTCAACGCCATGATCCTCAGCATCCTGTACAAGGCCTCGCCCGAGGAAGTGCGTTTTCTCCTTATTGACCCCAAGCGCATCGAACTGGCCCTCTATGAAGGCATTCCTCATCTCCTTCACCCGGTGGTGGTGACCCCCAAGGAAGCCACCCTGGCGCTCCACTGGGCTATAGGGGAGATGGAGCGGCGCTATGTCCTGCTCTCCGATTTGGGGGTGCGCCACATCGAGGGCTACAACCAGAAGGCCCGCAGCCGTAAACCTGACCCGGACCTGAACCCGGACCTGCCCCGGTCGCTCCCCTACGTGGTCATCGTCATCGACGAACTGGCGGATTTGATGCTGGTGTCCTCCCGGGACACGGAGGAATACGTCATCCGCCTGGCTCAGAAGGCCCGGGCCGCGGGCATCCACCTCATCGTGGCCACCCAGCGCCCCTCGGTGGATGTCATCACCGGGCTTATCAAGGCCAACTTTCCCACCCGCATCTCCTATCAGGTTTCCGCCAAGGCCGACTCCCGGGTGATTTTGGACACCGTGGGCGCGGAGCGCCTCCTGGGCATGGGGGACCTGCTGTTCCTGCCCCCCGGCACCTCCCGGCAGAAGCGCATCCACGGGGCCTTCGTGTCGGAGTTGGAAGTGGCCCGGGTGGTGGAGTTCCTGAAAAGCCAGGTCGCGGCGTCGCCGGAGTTCCAGCCGGGGCTCCTGGAGCTCCGGGAGCCGGAAGCCGATGAGGCGGAATTGGGGGAAAAGGACGAAAAATTCGACCTGGCGGTGGAACTGGTGGCCGAAACCCGCAACGCCTCCATCTCCATGCTCCAGCGCCGCCTGCGCATCGGCTACAACCGGGCCGCCCGCATCATCGAGACCATGGAGCGGGAGGGGATGATCGGCCCGTCGGATGGGTTGAAGGCCAGGGAGGTTTATATTCCCCGGCGGTAGGAAGTTTGAGGGAGGGGGCTAATCCCAAGTTGATACCTCTGAAAAATCGCCACCCCTGGCGGAATCGGCGAGGAAAAAGCAATTACCTGAGTGGCAAAGGCTTCCAGCCTGTGGGAAAAGCTTTTGATTTATGCAGAGTTAGCCACAGGCCAGAGGCCTGTGCCACTAGAAATTTTCTGATTGGTGGTGGTTTTCGGTAATTTTGCAGAGATCCCAAGTTGAGAGTTCTGCGAAAAGCCTTTTTGTCATCCTGAGCGAAGCGAAGGATCTCGTATTTACTCGTAATTATGAGATTCTTCGGTCGCTCCGCTCCCTCAGAATGACAATGGTGAGGGCTTTTCGCAGAGGCCTCAACTTGCTACAAGGGCGCCCGCCCACTTACAATCCTCCCCCAAACCCCTACCCCCAATTCCTTAAGTTAATAACTGGTCCTCGCCGGCCACGAGCGCGGTTTCCACCCGATTTCGGCCCCCCTCCTTGGCCCGGTACAGGGCCTCGTCCGCGGCCTGCAGGAGAGCTGCGTGGGAGCTCCCGTTAATGGGAAAGGCGGCCACGCCGATGGATATGGTGGCCGTCAGGATTTGGCCCCGATATTTCAAACGGAGGCCCATCACCGCCTGGCGGAGTTCTTCCGCCCGCCGGAAGGCCACTTCCAGGGGAGTCTCCGGCAGGATCAGGAAAAACTCCTCTCCCCCATAACGGCAGGCCAGGTCCTCCTTGCGGCAACGATTTTCCAAGATGCGGGCCACCTCCATGAGGAGGGCGTCTCCGGCGGGGTGCCCATGGGTGTCGTTAAAGTCCTTGAAGTGGTCCAGGTCCATCATGATAACGCTCAAAGGCGCACCCTGGCGTTTAACCCGAAGAATTTCCCGGTATAGGTTCTCAATCATAAAGCTGTGGTTATAGAGTCCCGTAAGGGAATCACGAAGGGCCTGCTGTCTCAACCGTTCCTGAAGTCTCAGGTTGGCCGCGGCGCATAGGACAATGACCAGGACCCCCAATGCACCCAGCAGGGCGTGGCCCACCCAGAGGGACACTTCGGCCCGGCGGCTCGCGGCCCGGAAGGGGGCCAGGGCGATGGAGACGCTGATCCCGCCGCGCACCTGGCCTTCTTGATAACCCTGGTGCGCATGACAGGCCAGGCAGCTTTTTTCCGTGAAGAATGGCCGCATCAGGCGCAAGTAGGGTCGGCCGTCCAGGGTTTCCACCCCGTAAATCTCCTTTTCCCCTTGTTCAAAGGCCTGGAGGACCTTGACCTCCCACGGATCCGGAGCATTGTCGGGGCTGAGGGGCCACCGGCTGGTGAGATGGGCCCGGTTATCCAACCCTTGGGCCGCGAGGACATAAACCTGCCGGGTCATATAGGCGGGATTGATCAGGGTTAACCGG
>VGSO01000072.1 GCA_016874945.1 Deltaproteobacteria bacterium | reverse complement strand
TGGAACTCCGGGACCTTCCCCGGCCGGAACCCCGGCCCGGCGAGGTCTTGATCCGGGTGAAGCTGGCGGGCATCTGCCGCACCGACCTGGAGGTGCTCACAGGGTACCACGGCTTCCGGGGGGTGCCGGGCCATGAATTCGTGGGCGAAGTGGCGGGCCCGGCGGACTCTCCCTGGTTAAACAGCCGGGTGGTGGGGGAAATCAACGTGGCCTGCGGCCGATGCTCCCGGTGCCTTAGGGGTCTGGCCCCTCACTGCCGGCAGCGCCAGGTTCTGGGACTGAATGGCCGAAACGGCGCGTTTGCCCATTATCTCACCCTGCCCGCGGTTAACCTCCACCCCGTGCCCACGGAAGTGCCCGATGACGCCGCGGTCTTTACCGAGCCTCTGGCCGCGGCGCTCCAGGTTCTGGAAACCGCCGAATTTCTGCCCTCCAGCCGGGTCCTGGTGGTGGGGGACGGCTCCCTGGGCCTGCAAATTTCCTGGATTTTGGCCCGGCACGGCTCCGAAGTCTACCTGGTGGGCCGTTATCCCGCCCATCTGGAACTGGCCCGGGCTCATGGGGTGGCCGTTTATCTGGAAAAGGAATTAACGGAAACGGATTTTGACGCGGTGGTGGAGGCCAGCGGCTCCCCCAACGGCCTGGACCTGGCCCTGTCCCGGGTCCGCCCCCGGGGGACGGTGGTTCTCAAAAGCACTTATCAGGGGCGCTATCCTCTAAATACTGCTGAATTAGTAGTGCCGGAGGTGCGCCTTTTGGGGAGCCGCTGCGGCCCTTTTGCCGCGGCCCTGCGCCTACTTAAGAAAGGCTGGATCGATCCCCGTCCCCTGATTTACCGCCGCTACCCCCTGGCCCAGGGTATGGAGGCGATGGCTTATGCCCAGGAGAAGGGCGTGTTAAAGGTGTTGTTGGAGTGCGGGGATTAATATTGTTTTCTGTTTTCTGTTTTCTGTCCTGAAAAGTTCCGTAAACTGGGTGGCACAGGCTTTCCAGCCTGTGCCGGCGCAGGCTGAAGCCTGCGGCTACAAAACTTTTCATGATTTACGGGTGGGCCAACGGCCCATGAGCAACTGTTGCAAAGATGAAAAATAACCGGGGGTTAAGATGCTGGGGGTCATAGAATTTGAAGTCGCTGCCGGCCCCAACGTTCCCGGCGGCCTGCCCCGCCACCTGGCGCCCCTGTTGTCCCCGGTTTGGCGGGGACCGGCCTTGCGCCTGGAGTATCCTGACGGCGCCGTGCATCTGTTGGTGGGTTGGAGCGAAAACCAGGACGGCGCCGGATCTTCGGGTGAAGTGCAGATATTTTGGACCCGGCACGAGCCGGATGGCCCCCCGGTGTGCCTGGCCATTGGCGGAGATGCGGGACTGCGGGACCTGGGACCGGAAGACGGCGAGGAGGCTCCCCAGGGGTATCCCTTCCTGGCCCTGGCCGAAAGCCTGATCCCGGCAGAGGTGCTGGCGGTCATCGGCCCCCGCCCGGAGTCGGCCCGGAGCCGGGCGCCCTTATTGCTGACATGAAGAGAAAGTGAGCAGTAAGCAGTGGCGATTGGCGGGTTAGCGGGTTAGCGGGTTACAATGTAAACCTGATAACCTATAACTCCCTGCAAATACATATAAATTACCAAGTGCCAAATTAACGGAGAGGAACAATGCGAAGGTATCTGCCCATATTTACCGTGGTCCTATTATTGAGCCTGGCTAATGCGGCTCCCGTGGCGGCCGCGGCCGCCGCGGCCGTGGGACTCCAGCAAGACTTCATCCGGGTGGCGGAAATGGCCATGCCCGCGGTGGTGAGCCTCAAAGCGGTGCGAGTGGTGGCGGTGCGCCCCCCAGGCGCCTCCGAGGACTTTTTCCGGGGCACCCCCTTTGAAGGGTCCTTTCGAGATCACAGCGGTCAGGCTGTGCGCCGGCGCACCGTGGGGCAAGGCTCGGGATTCCTTATTGACCCCCGGGGCTATATCCTCACCAACAACCACGTGGTGGCGGGCTCCCAGGAACTCATTGTGCGCTTCAACAACGGCCAGGAATACCGGGGCCGGGTGGTGGGCAGCGACCCCCGTTTCGACGTAGCCTTGGTGCGCATTCAGGCCTCCGGCCTGCGCCCCGCCATGTTGGGAGACTCCAGCCAGATCAGGGTGGGCCAGTGGGCCATTGCCATCGGCAGCCCCTTCGGCCTGGAGAACACCATGACCGTGGGAGTGGTCAGCGCCACCGGCCGCCGGGGGTTGGGGCGGGGCACTTATGCCGACTTCATCCAGACCGACGCCTCCATCAACCCCGGCAACAGCGGCGGCCCCCTGCTGGACCTCAACGGCCGGGTCATCGGCATCAATTCCATGATCGCCTCGGAAGGACAGGGCATCGGCTTTGCCATTCCCATCAACCGGGCCAAGCAGATCATCCAACCCTGGCTCAAGTAATACGGTTTTCGGTTTTCGGTCTTCGGTAAAAAATCTGAGGATCGGGCAAAGATGGATCTTGGATTTGTTTCAGTGGACCCGAAAATGACATAAACCATGGCGGCTCCAGACCTGGAATCGGTTCTAAAGGCTCATTTCGGTCGGGTCAAGGCGGTCATTCAGGCCGAAGAGATGTGGGAGCGGGTGCCCGTCGAAGCCCGGGAGTATTCCCCCCGGAACCTG
Source organism: Deltaproteobacteria bacterium (assembly GCA_016874945.1). Classification (GTDB taxonomy): domain Bacteria; phylum Desulfobacterota; class Desulfobaccia; order Desulfobaccales; family 0-14-0-80-60-11; genus VGSO01. The sequence continues at coordinate 8,157 of VGSO01000072.1, read as the reverse complement.
GAAAAACTGGTGCAGTATGCCTATTTCGGGGGCTTCATTGACATGGCCGGGGTGCGCCAACTCCTGCTGCTGGAAAAAAAAGAAGCCCGGCAGCGCCTGGTGAAATGGTACGAAGAAGTGCGGCAGAAAGGCTGCTGGCTCTGCTGAGGAGTCAGGGGCCCCTGGTCAGTGATCAATTATACCATTTTCTCTTTCAAGTGCAACAAACTTATAGGGGTTGCCCAAAGTAATTTCCCCGTAGGGGCACGGCGAGCCGTGCCCAAGGTACAGGGGCACAGCACGCTGTGCCCCTACGTCAAAAAACCATCGGAAAAAACTTTTGGCAATCGCTATAAGACTTCATATTCCGGCGCCACTGCTGGGCCCCGGATACTTTAGATTGACGGAAGATAACCATGGTGGAAACCCTGACCCTGGCAGAGAAGATTGCCTTAAGCAAAAGCATCCTTCAGGAAGCGCTGGAGCGCTACCAAGATAAAATTGCCCTGGCCTGGACCGGCGGCAAGGACTCCACCACCACGCTGCAGCTGCTCCGGGAAGTGGGGGGAGGCAAGGTCCTCATCCCGGTGCTGAACATTGATACCAGCGTGAAATTCAAGGAAATTTATGAGTTCCGGGACCGACTGGCCCAAGACTGGGGCCTGGACCTGCGGGTGGAGCGCAACGAAGAGGCCATCCGCACCATCCGCATCGCGGAGGACAAGGTCCAGTGCTGCCAACTGCTGAAGACGGAGGTCATCGTCCGGGTTTTGGAACAATACGGCTGGGAAGCCTTGATTACCGGGATGCGCTGGGATGAGCAGCCGGACCGGGCCGATGAAACCTATTTCTCCCCCCGGGAAAATCCTGTCCACATGCGGGTGCAGCCCATCCTACATTTCCGGGAGATGGATATTTGGCAGTACCTGAAAGACTCCGGGACGCCTTTTTGCGTACTATACCGCCGGGGGTACCGCAGTCTGGGGTGCGAGCCCTGCACCCGGCGGGGCGGGACCGACGGGCCTGAGCGGAGCGGGCGGGACCAGGACAAGGAAGAGATCATGAAGCGTTTGCGCCGCATGGGATATTTTTAAGATATGGTTGCGGGTTGCTTATGACTGCACTTCATAAATCAGTATTCGCTGAAAACTTTATAACGCAAGTGCATCAACTGCGCACCCCGCCTGATGGATTTACGGGGCCCTCTCCTGCTCCGCCACGAGAAAATTTGGGTTCCCAACTCACCCAACGCATTCAGTTCCTTTTGGATCGCATCCCGGATGGCGCCCGGGTGCTGGACCTGGGGAGCGGTATCGGTGATATTGCTTTTTTTCTGGAAAGTAAGAAAAATGCTTCCGTCCTCTGCATTGAACGGAGACCCGAGCACGTGCAATTGTGCAAAGAAAAGGGATTAAAAGTAATTGAGGCGGATTTGAATAATCTTGATGATCCGGGACTTATGTGGGCATTATCCCAGCACTGGGACGCCGTGGTCATTATAGACACTATATCATACTGGAAATACCCCGCACTGATCCTGGCCGCCTTATCAGACAGGGTAGGCAAGGTCCTTCTGACCATCCCCAATGGGGCCCATATTGGGAAGCGTCTTCAAGCCCTTGCCGGGAAAATGCAAGAATTTCCCAACACCCGTTCGAATAATGACAACATCATGGAATTTGATCTCTCCTGGAGTTATCAAAAGTGGACGCTTCAGGGTTTCTCTAAATGGGCTGCCGCCCTGGGCTATCGCTGCCAACTTTTAGCCCGCCGCAGCAGCAAAGCCACCTACAAAAAACCAGGGCTTCTTCCGTCCTTACTTGCGCGCGCCTTCATTTTGGAGCTCACGCCCACAGATAATCTATCCATTTAAACAATCTTTCTCACAACCCGCTAAAACTATAACGACCCAACCTTCAAGAGTTTCTCTTTCCACCACTGGACATCTGAAGGTTGGATAAACTTGCCTTCCACAATGCTTTTCTCGATTCCCGGAATCAGCCCCCGCAACCGCCTCCAGGGATTGCTGCCGTAGGCCAGTCCCAAGGAATTCTTCATTTTCAACTTAACGGCCCGGCGCCAATCCTGAAAAGTGAAATGCCAATGCGGTTCATTCTGTCTGGCCAAGGCCTGAGCAATAATCCGAGCCATGTTCCAGCTGGAATTTCCTGAAGGAGAGGCGCACCATTGGGCCAGGAACTTCCGGCGATTCTCCTTCAAGTCTTCCTGGTCCGGTTCTTGAAGTTCACGCCGAATTAAGTCCGGCAATTTCTCCGGGGAATCGCACAGACGGTTGCATAACGACATGGCTTTATCAAAAAAGACCGGGTTCCTGTCGAACACCAATTCGATAGCGGGCTTTCCTATTATCCAGGTTTCCAGAGCGGTGGTGCACATTTCGCAGGAAATCTCCAAGTCGCAGAGAGGCAGGACTTCAAAGATGGTCTCGGTAAGCCGCAAGCGCACCCGCTTCCGGTCTGCTGGAGAAAGGCTTTGGAACCAGATCTTGTAAGGGGCCTGCGCTTCCGCCGGGTGGGGCTTCAAGTCGATGAAATACTCGGTTCCGCTTACGATGGCATTCAGGAATGCAAAAAACCGACTTCGGCTTTGGACGCTGATTTCGATAAGCTCCCAGTAGTTCTGGAAATTGGAAATTCGATCTTTCCAGGGCCTGAAAACCCGGTCCACTTTAACCCGGGGAAAATCTTGGTATTTGGCGAAAACGAAGTTGGTGCAGACCAAGATGCGGGGCCGGCTGGCCTCCGGCTCCAAGTCCGGATTACAAAAGACTTTGTTCCATGGCTCAAAATAAAAATCGAAGCGGGGGATTCCCACCACATGAATGTTCTCAGAAGGGAGGTTCATGTGCCGCTTCAGGGCATCCCCGTGGGCTTCATTCCAGCAGAAAAACTGGTCTATATGGGCGGAAGAATGGTATCTTCCGGCGGCAAAATCCAGTTCTTCCTGGTCGTAATTCAGGCCCTCATTGGGGAGCACTCCCACGAGAACCCCCATATCTCTCAGCCTCCGGGAAAAATGGGCCAGATGGCTGCCGTTGAGATGATTAAACAGGATGTAGTGGGGTTTAAAAGCCGTCAAAGAGGCGCGCCAGGACTCCAGGGGCTGCATTTCGCACCTGATCTGGAAGCGTTTTTCCAGGTGATGGGCGATAAGGGCGCAACCGGGCAGATCCCGGTGCTTGTTATCCACCAGAATGACTACTGTTTTATTCATTTCAATTCCGGGATTGGGCCAAATCCATTGACATAAGATCACCCTGATGCCGACAATGCTTCTGGCCTGAGGCTTAAATAAACGGGAGGGTTCAATACATTACAGTTAGAGCAAAGCGGCAGCAATTGGCGAGTGGCAATGCTTTGTCGAAGGCGGAGGTATCGCTGATTATTCCAAATATTGGCAAGTTTTTCAGAATGAATATTCCCTATTACATACTGACTTGTCAAATCATAACAGCAACCTACAACATCGCCATTCCATCTGATTGTTATTGTACTTTCTACCATATCACAATTATTTGTAGGAATATTATCGAACGTACGAATAATTTTATAGGTGCTTTGATTAACCTCCATGCTGGGCCATAGTATCGCCCAACATGGTTTGAAATGGATTTCTCCGTAGTATTTTTCGGAAAATTCTTTAATCAAATGAGGAGGTATTCTGGGTTGATCATTCTGCATACCATTATCCAGTGAAGAGAGGAATTGTGCAGTGGCAAGGTAAATTTCGGGCGAACAATGAGCGGTTTCTTTTTTAAAGTCGAGTAATTTCTTAATATTGTTTATTACTAGGTTGTAGTCGCATCCGTGCCGGATAAAATCATTTTCTGCCGCACTTCTCCCATCTAGAGAAAATTCAATGGAGTCCAAGCCGCTTGCCACCAACTGTTTTATGAGGGAATCGGTCAGCAACATACCGTTGGTAACCGTTTTTACAAAAGTTATTCCCAGGGCTTTAATCTGTTTCACCAAATCCGGGAATTGGGGGTGAAGCAGGGGCTCTCCCCCGTGATAAAGAACAGCCACTTTAATGCTATCAAGGTTTTCGACAAGTTCCGTTAAAATGCTTCGAAATGTTTCCGGTCGCATGATTCCCCGGTTCATTTTGACCGTACCGGTGGGACAATGCGAACACTTCAGGTTGCAGGCCGCGGCGGGCTCAATGCGGACCACATGAGGGAAGGGAAGAATATAATTATCTAGCAAAAGTTCGCCCTGGTGTGGATATTTGCAACCATGACCTATAACGGAGCCGGTATGGCTCGAACTTTGCTCATGGCGTTAGTTACCGGCCCCAAAGTTGTACTGCAATTGCGTACTTAAGGATTACCAGACCTTCAGCGAGCGGTATAATCCTTGGTTATCAGTTTACTGTAAACCTGGACCAATTTTCCAGCGGCCTGGTCCACCATAAACTCCCGTCGCAATTTTTCCTGCCCGTCGCGGATCAACTCCTTGCGGTCCGGCCACAGCTCCGGGAGGCGTCCCCAGGCCTGGGCCAGGCTTTCGGGGTCCCCGGGGGAAAAGGTCCACGGGGAATTCTCTCCCAGGAGATACGGCACGATTCCGGTGCGGCTGGCCATGAGGGGGACCCCCGCGGCGATGGTCTCCACCATGGCCATGCCGAAGCTTTCCTGCCGGGAGGGAGCCACGATGAGATCCAGGGCCCGCACCTCTTCGGCGAACCGGTCGAGGCGCCCGGCAAAAATCGCCTCCATGGGGGCCGGGAGTTGCGCTGCCAGCTCCTTCTGAGATTTGATTTCAATCTCACCGATAAATACCGCCCGGGGCGGAAGAGCGCCCCCGGCCGCCGCCACCCATTGCATGGCCCGGGCAAAGACATCCCACCCCTTGACCTCGCCGCCGTGGCCGATGACGCCGATTTTTTCCGGAGCCCGGCATTCCCGGTCCATCACCGGCCAAAACTCTTCTTCACTTAAGCCATCGGGAATGTATTCCAGTACCCGATGGTTCCATTTCTGCACCATGCCAAAAATTAACGGAGATACCGCGATAACTGCATGGGCCTGGTTACAATGGTGGTTATGATATTGTGCTCGAGTTACCTGGGCGCGGAGATGTACCAACCAGGGGCGATTCTGCCTTATACCCAACCATTGGGCTGGTAAAGAGTCCCAGATATCATTAGCGTGAATTATATCAAAAGGGCCATATTTTTCCAAAACTTCATAAACCCGGCGGGAAAATCGGCCCAGTTTCAGTAACTTGGACAGGGGGGCGCGAAATGCCGGAAAATCCGCGACTCCCCCTAAGGCCTCCAGGTCCCTCAACCGCTGGGTCAGCCAGCCTTCCTCCCCGATTATGACTCTGGCGTGAATATTTAAATTTTTTAAGGCCTTCAAGGTCTTGGCCAGGCAGACCTGGGCTCCCGCCTTGTTGGCCCGTTTTTGAAAAAATAAAACTTTCATGCTCAACTCTTTGGGCTACCAAATACGGATCATTATCCCCCTGGAAACTGGTCATGGTCAGGTTGCGGAGGTGATGGCTGATTCACGGCGGAGGCTGAGATTTGGGGTATTTCCGAAAGAGGTTTGAAATATTTTCTGCCTAACCTCTGCTTTGAAAAGTTCAAGATGCACAGACTGGAAAGCCTGTGCCACCAATACTTTTCATGGTTTTGAGAGAGCCGAAGGCTCATGAATGACTGCTCTCAAGGGCTAGGCTGATTAATTTCATCCTCTATTTTCTTCTTCATCCTGGTCATTAAGATTTCTTTAACTTTCTCAACGCTTATCTCATCGAGACACCGGCTTTGCTTGGTCCCCTCACAACCATCCCGGCCGCAAGGAACGCATTCCCAATCTTTTTGGATCACCACATGATCGCCCAAATAATAGCATCCGTCTCTATAATAATGACGCAAGTCTATTTTAGATTCGAATAATCTTTGGTTGGGCCACGGCGCCCAGCGGTGCGTCAGGCTGGGCCCGAACAAGGCGATGACCGGCGTCCCCACCGCCGCGGATATGTGCATGGGCGCGGAATCGATGCCCAAAAATAAATCCGCCGCCTCGCTGACGGCCGCCAGGAGAGGCAGGGTGGTTTGGCCGCTCAAGTCCAGGAGATGGGAATGGGCGGCCGCAGTCCCGGGGATAAGGGATAACATGTTCCTGGTTCTCTGTAATTCCAAGCTCTCGGGGGAGGAAGTCACCACCACTTTCACTCCCTGGTTTATCAACCACCCCGCCACCTCGGCCATATCTTCATCTTTCCAGCATTTAAAAAACCATTTCGATACCGGGTGAATATGAACCACTAGATCTTTTTCATTGTTACGGAGCCGAAACCATTGCTCCACCTGTCTTCTTGCCGCCGGCGGAATAAAAAAATCTACGGAAAGATTACTGGCATGAATGCCGAACTGGGCCATGACATCGTGATCCCGCAAAACTATATGCTTGCCGCCCCCATTGGCAAAATGGGTGTATAAGCGGCTTTTCCCCCAGAACCCGTATCTGCTGACGTTGGTCCCTATCCGATATCGCGCCCCTGACAGAAAAGCGGTGATGGCCGCCCGGTCCCCGCCGCTAAGATCGATGGCCAGATCGAACCGTTGTTTCCGGAGTTCTCTAACAAAGGCAATCTCCCGGCGGCTCCGCTGCCAGGGATTGAGCTTATTGATGCCCCGGTTATAAGTGATCACTTCATCAATCAGGGGACTACCCCCCAGCACTTCTTCGGTGCCGGAATTTACCAGCGCGGCAATATGGGCCTCGGGGAAGTTCTCCCTCAAGGCCCGGAAGGCCGGTACGGTGAGGAGAACGTCTCCGATCTGGCGGAGTTTGATGACTAGAATTTTTTTAATATTCTTAAAGCTCATTGAGGTTTCCGATCGCCCGGAGAACTAAAAACTTGCTATGGAACTTATCGTTAATCTTCATTCCTTTGCCCGAAAACCGAAAACCGTTTCAGACCTGCTTCCTTCCCGGGGGTTCCCAGGTAGTCACCCCGGCATTGAGCCCGGCCAACTCAGGGCGCCGGCGCACGTAGGCCAGGATTTCCTCATAAGGGGCCGCCCGGGACCCCAGATCGAGAGCGTCATAAATAAGGCGAACCAATTGAAGATCCACCTCCTCGTCCACCGTCCAGCGCAAGTCGGAATTATCTTGATTGTCCGCGATATTTCTTTGCCAAAAAAGTTCGGGGTGTTCCGCATGGATGAAAAGGGTGACATGTTCCCGGGCCGATCGAGTTTGAGCCAGCCGGTCAACCCGCCAAAGCACATCCGAGAAAAAGGCCTCCACGTCAAGCCCCCGGGGAAAGGTGCGGGGTTTGAAGTTGCACACATAATCCGCAGTGGCGGCGTGGATCTCCAGTTCATGGATAACGGCATCGGTGACTCGGGCATCAATAAGGGGGCAATCGCCGGTGCTCCTGATCACGATATCGGCTTTGGCTTCCCGGGCGGCGCCCACATAACGCCCCAGCACATCGTGTTCGCTGCCCCGGAACCAGCCCACTCCCTCCTTCCGGGCCAGCTCCACCACCGGGTCGTCGGCGGAGTTATCGGTGGTGGCCACCACAATTTGGTCCACGGCCCGGCATTGTTTGAGCCGGCGTAGCTGCTGGGCCAGCATGGGCTTCCCGGCCACGTCCATCAGAATCTTGCCGGGCAAGCGGGTGGAAGTCATTCTCGACTGGATAATGATTACCCGTTTCATGAAAATCCTATCACGGTTTCTCAAGAACCCAGTAGGTCACATCATCCCAGCCCATGTCCCGGCTGAGAAATCCCTCTTTTACCAGGCGCAGTTCGGGAAAGAGCTCCTGGTAAATGCGGCCGTAGTTTCTTTTAAAAAGGGCGTCATGTTGACCACGATAAGGGACCACGGTGGTTTCCTCGGCAAAGTATTCGCCGCCCAAGACATAGCGCCGGGAGCAGCGGACGATCTCGGCCATGACCAGGGGCAGGGTGCTTTCGGGTTGATGAATTAAGACGCCCATAGTGAAAACCAGGTCGAACCAGCGATCCCGGAAGGGCAATTCCCGAGCCGGGGACCAGATGGCGTTCACCTCGGGCAGGGCATGGTGCAACTCGTTTAAGGCCGCTAAATTGATATCCACCCCGTACACCTGCCGGGCGGGAATCCGCCGGGCGATCCAGGCCAGGTTGCCTCCCAGGTTGCAGCCGACTTCC
>VGSO01000071.1 GCA_016874945.1 Deltaproteobacteria bacterium | reverse complement strand
CTTCCATGGACTCCACCGGCAGTTCGCCGTGGGCCGCGATGTAAGCGTGCTTCATCAGCCACTCATGGCCGGAGTGGGGCACGTTCCGGGTCTGGTGGGCTACGATCCGCTGCCAATTAAGCTCCTTGAACTTTTCCCGGTGCTGGCGCGGGGTGAGGAAGTATTTGGTGTAAGGTTCGCGAATCTTGGGGGGGTTGACCAGGGTGATCTTGCCGCCCAGAAACTTGTCTTTGTAAGCATAGGTCCGGGCCACCCCCGGGTGCTTCTCTTCCTTGGTCCCGTAAACCTTAAACGCTATCTCCTCCTTGGGATAGGTAAAGATTTCTTCGATCTCAAAGATGGCCACGGGATTGCCGTTACGGGTCAACAGGACGCTGCCGCCCTCTTTGATGCCATAGTCGGCGATTTCTTTGTCGGAAATGTCATAAACCAGGGGGATGCTCCAGAGAGTGCCGTCCGCCAGCTCCATCTTCTGAACCACCGCGTCCACATCGGCTTTTTTCATGAACCCTTGCAAGGGTGAAAAAAATCCATAGGCAATGCCGATGGCTTCGGTAGCCATCTGCCGGCTGGCCGGCACCTCTTTCAGACCCGCGATTTTTTTCTTGGCTTCCGCCTTATCGGTTATCACCCTTTCTACCAGGGGCTTACCGCCGTGGCCAATGAGTTCCATGTTGTTCCCCTTTCCGGTTGTTGGAGATTTGTCGTCCTAACATTAATGGTAAATGTGAAATATTTCACATATCATTCAGATTTCCACTCTAATCCAGATAATGCCCAATGTCAATAATAATTTTCACGAGGTCTTTTTTTTATAATGTTTTATAATGTGAGTCCCGCCAGCCCCCCCAGAGATTAATAATCCGCCGGCACCCGGTACACTAGAGTGGGTTCGGTGCGGCCCCGCAGGGTCACGGCCGGAGCCGGCTCCAGCCGGAACTTCCCAGGCAGCTCCCGGCGGGTGGCCTCGCTGATCAAGGTGTCGGCTTCCAACTCTTTGGCCAGCTCCTGGAGCCGGGCCGCCACGTTGACCACGTCGCCGATGACGGTGAAGTCCATGCGCTTGTGGGAGCCGATATTGCCCACAATGGCCTCCCCGGTGTTGATGCCGACGCGCATTCCCTGGATGGAAGTGGCCCCCCCGGCCCGCATCTCCGCCAGGCGGCGGTGCATCCCTAAGGCGCACTCCACCGCGTTGGCCGCGGCTTGGGCCAGCGGCACCGGCGCCCCGAATACGGCCATCAGCGCGTCGCCCACGAACTTGTCCAGCGTCCCCCGATGCCGGAACACTAGCTCCACCATCTCGGTGAAGTAGTCGTTGAGCACTGCCACCACCGCTTCCGGGGCCATGGTCTCCGACATGGCGGTGAAGCCCTTGATATCCGCGAAAAGCACGGTGATATGCTGCCGCCGCCCCCCCAGTTGCAGCAAATTCGGATTTTTCAGGATCTCCTCCGCCACTTCGGGACTCACATAGCGGGACACGGTGTCCCGCAGCATGTGCTTTTCCTGGTAAAGGCGCAGGCGGCTGCGCAAAGAGGCTTCGTGGCCGGCTTCCTCCGCCGCGATCTCCTTTAGGAGGCGCTTCAGCTCAAGGTCGTCGGATTCTTCGGCCAGGGACAGGTAGGCCTTCCGGGCCTCCAACTCGTGGGCAATGGCCAGCTCGATGGCTTTGATGAGATCTTCCATGATTTCTCCTGCTCCCAACAATTTACCGCAGAGGCACAGAGGACGCAAAGTTTCACAGAGGAAAGTCCTAAGCCGCGGCGTCACCGGCGCCGGATAAGACGAATACCTTTGTGGGGCTTGTGCTCTCCGTGCCTCAGTGGTTTAATATTCCACCTGCCTCAGATACAGCCCCTGGGCCGGCGCGGTGGGCCCGGCCCGGCGGCGCTCCCGGCTTTCCAGGACCTGTTGCAAATGGCCCGATGGAAATTTCTCCCGGCCGATGGCCGCCATGGTCCCCACCAGGGACCGCACCATGCCCCGCAAAAAGCCGTTGGCAGTGATGGAGTAAATCAGCCCATCCCCCATTTCCCGCCGCCACTGGGAGCTGAACACCTCCCGCACCGGGTTTTTGACGCCGCCGCCGCTGGCCTGGAACGCGGTGAAATCGTGCCGGCCCATGAGCGCCTGGGCCGCCTGGTCCATGGCTTCCAGGTCCAGGGGGTCGCTGATCCACCAGGCATAACGGTGGTTGAGGGGCGAACGGCTGGGGCGGTTGAGGATGCGGTATTCATAGGTCTTGGCCCGGGCCGACTTGCGGGCGTGGAAGTCCGGGGGGGCCTCTTCCGCCTCCAACACTGCGATGTCGTAAGGCAGCATGGAATTCAGCCCTTCGTGAAAGGCTTTCAAGGGGATATGGCTAAGGGTATGAAAATTGGCCGCCTGCCCCCGGGCATGAACCCCGGCGTCGGTGCGCCCCGAGCCCATGACCTTGACGGCTTCGCCGGTAAGCTTGCCCAGGGCCGCCTCCAACACTTCCTGAATGGTGAGGGCGTTTTTCTGGCGCTGCCAGCCGTGGTAGCGGGCGCCGTCGTATTCCAGGAGGAGGCGGATATTGCGCATTCCAGTGAGCCGTGAGCGGTGAGCAGGGAACAGTAACCAGTAATCAATGATCAGTAATCAGTAAGTAGTTAATTTTAATTAATATTATCAAACTCCCAACCCACGACCAACTGCTCACTGCTCGCTGCTCACTGCTCACTACGGAAGGAACGGCGGCGTCTCCAGCCCCATCGTTTCCGGAAACCCCACCATCAGGTTGAAATTCTGCACCGCCTGGCTGGCCGCGCCCTTGGCAAGGTTGTCAATGGCCGAGAGGACGATGACCCGGCGGCCTCCCTCATCCACCCGCAGGGCCAGGTCGCAAAAATTGGCGCCCCGCACGTTCCGGGTGTCCGGCAGACTCCCCGGCGGGTGGAGGCGCACAAAGGGGTGTCCTTGATAAAACTTCCGGTAGAGTTCCCTAAGCTCCCCTTCTGCCCGAGGCTCGGTAAGGCTGGCATAAAGCGTCCCCAGGATGCCCCGGCTCATGGGGACCAGGTGCGGGGTGAAGGTGACTTGCACCGGCGTCCCGGCCAGCCGGCTCAACTCCTGCTCCATCTCCGGGGTATGCCGGTGCTCCAGCACCTTGTAAGCCCGGAAGCCGTCGTTGACCTCGCAGAATGTGAGCCCCAGCAGGGTCTGGCGTCCGGCGCCGCTCACCCCGGATTTGCAGTCGGCAATCACCGAATCGGGCTGGAGCAGGCGGGCCTGGGCCAGGGGGGCCAGCCCCAGGATGACGCAGGTGGGATAACAGCCGGGGTTGGCCACCAGGCGCGTCCGCCGCACCTCCTCCCGGTGCAGTTCGGGCAGGCCGTAAACCGCCTCCGTCAACAACTCGGGAGCCGTATGCGCCTGATACCACTTCTCATAAAGGCCCACCTCCCGAAAGCGGAAATCCGCGCTCAAATCCACCACCTTGCACCCCTTCTTGGCCAGGAGCCGGGGGATTATGCCCATGGCGGCCTGGTGGGGGATGGCAGTGAAGACCACTTCCGCCCCCGCGGCGATCTTTTCCGGCTCCGAGCCACTGGCGGGGCTGAAGGAAAGGTCCACGATGCCGGCCAAAGCCGGAAATACCTGGGAGAAAGGAATACCGGGATATTCCAGGGAGGTGAGGGCCGCCAGGTCACAGCCGGGATGGCGGACCAGCAGCCGCACCAATTCCAGCCCGGCATAACCGGAGGCGCCGATGACCGCGACTTTGATCTTGTTCATGGGGAGGGGAACGTGGTTTTCGGTTTTCGGTTTTCGGTTTTCGGTGAATAAAGGAACCGAAGTAATTTATGAGGCATAAATTTTAAAGATACCCAATTTCCTTGAATTCAAGGAAAAGGATGGACTTTTCCCCAAGTTTAACCGAAAACCGAAAACCAGCAGTTACCGCTTCGAATACTGGCAGCCCCGGCGGGCGCCCCGGCGGCCGTATTTTTTGCGCTCTTTGATGCGAGGGTCCCGGGTGAGGAGACCCGCCTTTTTCAGAACGGGGCGCAGCTCCGGGTTGAGCTCCACCAAAGCCCGGCTGATGGCGTGCTTTACGGCTCCGGCCTGGCCCTCGATGCCGCCGCCCATGACGTTGACCAGGATATCCAACTCCGGGCCCAGGTTGACCAGTTGCAGGGGCTGGCGGGCCAGGTTGCGGGTGGTCTCCTTGAGGAAATAATCTTCCAGTTCCCGGTGGTTCACGGTGATGCGGCCGTTGCCGGGCTTTAAGTATACCCGGGCCACTGCGGATTTCCGTTTGCCCACGGCGTGAATGGTGTTCGCTTCCGCCAAAATCAATCCTCCCAATTCAGGGGCGCCGGCTGCTGGGCCTCATGGGGATGCTCGCCTCCGGCGTAGATCTTCAATTTTTTCAGCAGCTGCCGGCCCAGGCTGTTCTTGGGGAGCATGCCCCGCACGGCATGGCGCAGCACCTCTTCGGGCTTTTTCTGGAGGAGGTGCCGGGCGGAAATGGACTTCAGCCCGCCCGGGTAGCCCGAGTGCCGGTAGTAAAATTTCTGTTCCAGTTTTTTGCCGGTGAGCCGCACTTGTCCGGCGTTCACCACCACCACGAAGTCGCCGGTGTCCATGTGGGGGGTAAAGACCGGCTTGGTCTTGCCCCGGAGCACCATGGCGATGCGGCTGGCCAGGCGGCCCAGGACTTTCCCCTGGGCGTCCACCACGTACCATTGGCGGGGCACTTCCCCTTTGCGGGCCGTATAGGTTTTCATGTTAAAGTTCTCTCCCGAATAATAACCATAAATATATATCCGTCAATCAAGCCTTCTGTCAAGACCCCAGGTGGTAAAAACAGTTTTTAGGTCTTTGATTATTCTCAACGTCAATTTTCCCCTTCGCTCTGGCCAACCTCGCTTAACTTGCTAACATGCCCCCATCCGGGGCCCTTATCGCCACAACAGAAAACAGAAACCGCAAATGGGAACTGTTCCGGAACCAGACCAATACCCAGGCGAAATCTCCCGAAAAATCAATGGATTGCCTCTGAAATGCTCCCTGTCCCCCGGCGGTGCATCATCGGCGCAAAGCGGCGCCCTCTTATTCCTAAAGTTAAGCCCTCTGCCCAAATACTTTGAACCGCCGCCAACCTGAAAATATTTAGTGGCAGGCCACTGGCCTGTGGCTAATGGGATATGCAAAGGAATAACCACCGGCTGGAAGCCTGCGCCACTGAGTCATTGCATTCGGAGACGCATTTCAGCAAAGAATGGCGACTTTTGCAATAGGCTTAATGCATAATGCGACCTTTAACTGGAACCCTGTGATATTTATTAACCGAAAACTGAAAACGATTTCCTTTGCTTTATCAGGAGAATATGGTAGAAAAGGCTAGGGGATAGTGGGTGCCAAACATGCCGTACTGCAACCATTGCCAACTGGTCCATGGGGAGGAACACCGCTTCTGCCAGCGTTGCGGGCAGATCCTGAAAGGTTCCTCGGCGGGAGCCCGGGCCTGCGCCCGCTGCGGCAGCCTCACTTTTCCTGGACAGAAATTCTGCACCGATTGCGGTCTGCCCCTGAGGGTGGCCCGGGTGGCGGAAGAAGAGGAGGCCCCTCCCGTGTTTTACCCGCGCAATGCCGACCTCCGGCCCCGCCGCCGGTCTGGAAGCCGCCGCCCCTGGCGGGCCCTATTCACCCTATTAGGGATAGTCCTCTTGGTGGGGGTGGTCTATTATGGCTGGCGGTTGCTCCCCGCTTCCAAGGCGCCGGTGACCCGCACTCCGGTCACCGTGGCCCCCCAGGAGGACTTGCGGCGGGAAGTGGAGCGGATGGCGGAAAAAATCCGCTCCGCCCACCTGAACAAAGACATCAACAAATGGCTGAGCTGTTACAATTCGGCTTATCCCAACCTGGGGAAGCTGGAAAGCCAGATATTGGAACTATGGAAAAACTACGATATCAAAGAGGTTAATTACCGCATTTCCAACGTCCAGCGCCAAGGAGACCAACTCAGCGCCAACATCGTCTGGAACATCCAGCTCTACGACCACCGCTCCCATGACTTTACCCTGGATCGCAGCGGTTACAAGATCATTCTGGAGCAAAGCGGCAACGAATGGAAGATCAGGGACAGCAAGGTTGATTAGGGCAAGGCTATGAACCCCCGGGATTGGCTGAAAGGATTATTTCTGGGAGGCTTGCTGGCCCTGGCGCTGGCCGGGTGCCTGCCCCCGCCGTATAAAGAAATGCCCCCCCCGCCGCCCCCGCCCCCGGTGGCTCCGCCGCCGGCAATGAGCCGTCCGGTCCTGTATGTCAACGCCAGTCGCCTGAACTTAAGGGCCTGTCCCGGGTATGACTGCCCCAGCATTTCGTTTCTGGAGCGCAACGAAGAGGTGGAAAAGGTGGGCGAGGCGGATGACTGGGTCCAGGTGCGGGTAAGGCGGGACGGCCGCCTGGGCTGGGCCTCGGCCCGGTATCTGTCTCCCACTCCGGCCCCGGCGGTCCCGGAAGCGCCGCCCCCGTTCCCGCCGCCGGTAGCCGCGCCGCCGCCCGCGAAGCCCCCGGAAGCGGTGGAAAAACCGGCGCCACCCAAGCCGCCGGTGGCGGAAAAACCCAAGCCGCCGCCAACCCCGCCCACCAAGAAAAAGGCCGAAGAGCGCCCGGTCAAGCCACCCAAGCCGGAAGCCGGGGAGCCGCCGCCCAAGGCCAAGCCCCCGGTGGAAAAGCCGGCGCCGCCGGCGGAAAAGCCGTCCCCCCCGGCCGAACCCGAGCAGCCAAAGAAGATAAGGATTATGTAAGGTCGGGGTTCAGGTTTCAGGTTTCAGGTTTCAGGTTTTAGGGCAAATAAGAAATGAGGGGAGGAGAGGGATCGTTTATCCCTGCTCTCCCCTCAATCAATTTCTCAGAGGCATAACCTGGTTTAAAACCTGAAACCTGAAACCTGATCCTACCACTCCACCAGGGCCGCGCCCCAGGTGGCGCCGGCCCCGAAGCTGATAAGCAGCACGTTGTCGCCTCGTTGGATTTTGCCTTCCTGAAGAGCTTCGTGGAGGGCGATGGGCACTGAGGCCGCGGAAGTATTGCCGTATTTATCCACGTTGACGATGAGCTTTTCCATGGGCACCTTGGCAAATCGGGCCCCCGCGTCCAGGATGCGCCAGTTGGCCTGGTGGATGATAAGATAATCGATGTCTTCCCGGGTTATGCCGGCCATCTCCAGGATGCGGCGCAGAGACTCCTTCACCGCGCCCACCGCGAATTTGAAGACTTCCGGCCCATCCATGTAAATGTAGTGGCGTTGGGTGTGGGTCTGGTGGGGCAGAAAGGGGCTGACTTCCCGGTTGAACTCCGTTTCGCAATAAAGCTTCATGTTCAGGCTGGAAGCGATGAAGGATTCTTTTAGCCTTCCTTGCTCCGAGGGGCCAATGACCACCGCGCCGGCGCCGTCCCCGAACAGGATGCAGGTGGAACGGTCCGTCCAGTTGCTCCACCGGGAGTTGGTGTCGCTGCCGATGACCAGGGCGTATTTGCCTTCCTGGGCTACCAACCGCTCGGCCACGTGCAGGGCGTAATTAAACCCGCAACAGCCGGCCTGGAGGTCGAAGGCCGCCAATTTGCCGTTTAAACCAAGGGCTTCCTGGACGCGGATAGCCGCCGCCGGATAAAGATACGGGGAGCTGTTGGTGGACAGGATGATGTAACTGAGCCGGTCCGGCTCAATTCCGGCGTTTTCCAGGGCCTGGCGGGACGCGTCGGCGCCCATGGTGGCGATATCTTCTTCCGGCGCGGCGATGCGCCGCTCCCGGATGCCGGTGCGCTCCATGATCCATTCGTCCGCGGTGTTCACTATCTTTTCCAGGTCCTTGTTGGTGAGGACCCGTTCCGGGAGATATGCCCCGGCGCCCAGAATGCCTATCTGATTCTTAGCCAATGCCGCCCCCTGATTTCACAAAGGTATCTAAGCTATATTACCCCACAAAGGGGGAAAAAGCAAATTTGATGGAGCCGGTAAAAAGTCAGGCGGTCATTTTTAACTCAACTGGGTCGCAAAATGCCACCGGACTTAATAAATTATTTATCAGCATCCCGGAAGCCCGGAACGGCGCTAATTTCCGCTTCGGTGAATCCTGGTGTCTTGGTGGTTCAATTTCTTTTAAATTTTGCTCGGGAAGGGAACAGTGGGTTGTTGAGGATCGTGGGCCATTTGCATTATTTCTAGGTGTGTCATAATAATTTCGGATAAAATAGCGGTAATTGTGAGTTTGCGATTTTTCCTGGCCGGGCCGGCCGGCCGGCCACCGTGGCCCAGTGGAGAGAAACATGGCCGAGAAGCGGACCTTTGCCAAAATTCTGGTGGCCAACCGGGGGGAGATTGCGGTGCGGATCATGCGCGCCGCCCAGGAGTTGGGCCTCAAAGCGGTGGCGGTTTACGAAGAAACCGACAAGGAAGCCTTCCACGTCATGCAGGCCGACGAAGCCATCTGCCTGGGGCCGGGGCCGCGGTTGGACTACCTGAACATCCAGCGGATCATTGACGCGGCCCGCAAGACCGGCGCCCAGGCCATTCACCCCGGCTACGGCTTCCTGGCGGAGAATCCCGATTTCCCGGAGGCTTGCATCAATGCCGGGCCGGTATTCGTCGGCCCTCCCCCGGAGGTCATCCGCAACCTGGGCAGCAAGGTCATCGCCCGAAAAATGGCCCAGGAATCGGGAATTCCGGTGATTCCCGCCACCCCCAACCTTCCCCGGGGCGCCGCCGGGGAACGGGAGGCCCTGGACTTCGCGGCGTCCTACGGATATCCCGTCATGATCAAAGCGGTATCCGGCGGCGGCGGCCGGGGAATTCGCCAGGTGGATAACGACCGGGGCTTAATCGGCGGCCTCAAGGCCTCCCGTTCCGAGGCCATGATTTCTTTCGGCAACGACGAAATTTACCTGGAAAAGTGCATCTCCCGGCCCCGGCACGTGGAAGTGCAGATCCTGGCTGACGCTTACGGGAACGTCGTGCACCTGGGCACCCGGAACTGCTCCATCCAGCGCCGCCATCAGAAGCTCATCGAAATCGCCCCCGCGGGGCTGGAGCCGGGTCTCACCGCCCGGATCTGCGACGCCGCGGTAAAAGTGGCCCGGGCGGCCCGCTACCTCAATGCCGGCACGGTGGAATTTCTGGTGGAGCCCGATGGCCGGTTCTACTTCCTGGAGGTGAACACCCGCATCCAGGTGGAGCACACGGTGACGGAAATGGTCACCGGCATCGACATCGTCCGGGAGCAGTTTCTCATCGCCCAGGGCGAACCCATCAGCTTTTCCCAGGACCAAGTGGTGGAGCGGGGTTACGCTATTGAACTCCGCATCAACGCCGAAGACCCCAAGAACAACTTCCTGGCCAGCCCTGGAGTGGTGCAGGTCTACGCAGCCTCCATGGGCCCCGGGGTGCGCCTGGACGGGACCGTCTATCAGGGTTACGAAATTAGCCGCCACTATGATTCCTTAATAGTGAAGATCACGGTTTTAGGCTTCACCTGGGAGGAGGCGGTGAACCGCCTGGCCCGGACCCTTAAAGGCTTCCTCATCGTGGGAGTGAAGACCACCATTCCCTACTTCCAGCAGATCGTCAAAGACCCGGACTTCCGGGCCATGAACTTTGATACCTCCTATATCGACAGCCACCCCCACCTGCTGGATTACACGGAAGAAAAACGGGAAGTAGACAAAATGGCCCGGCTGATTGCGGAGATCAATGCTTATGGGAAAAATCCGTATGCCCAGTGAGGGGGGTTTG
The DNA here is from genome assembly GCA_016874945.1 of Deltaproteobacteria bacterium. Taxonomy (GTDB): domain Bacteria; phylum Desulfobacterota; class Desulfobaccia; order Desulfobaccales; family 0-14-0-80-60-11; genus VGSO01. The sequence continues at coordinate 1,078 of VGSO01000071.1, read as the reverse complement.
GGGTCTTCGGTCTCAAGTTCATGAACCGGGCGTGGTTAATTTATTTTATGCGAACATTGTAACAGCTTCATTAAATTGCGGATATTGGCAGTTATACTGAGTTGCGCTCAAAGGGCTATTTTTTGTAGGCGCAGGCTTTAGCCTGCGCCTGCACAGGCTGGAAAGCCTGTGCCACCCTTTGACTGCAATCTGGTATTAGTCGTCCCTCTTCACCTAACAAGGTTCTGACCCATCGACCGCGATGGGGGATGGATCTCCTCGATAAGCTTATTCATTGAGAAATCTTGCTTTGACAAGGTTGAGGTTCCCCTAAATCCGCTTAAAGCCCGAGGCTCAAAGTCAAGAAAAAGGCCTGGCCGTCGAAGCGGTTCTTTACTTTCAATTCGTTGTAATACCGGGCGTTTAGGCCGACGGCGCAACCGCCGAGCTTGCCCTCAAAGGCCAGGCACGGCCCCAGGGCGATGGTCTGGCCCCGGAACGCCCCCAGCCGGGCGCCGGAACCGCTGTCCGCGGTTACCTGCTGGTAAATGTAGCCAGCCAAACCCAGGGTGAAGCCTTTGGGCAAGTGCTGCCCGAGGAAATACTCCAGGTGGAATTCGTTCCCGGTTGTGTATTGGGTGGCGGCATTTTCGAAGTTCACGGTGTAGCCCAGGGAGATGGAGGCTTCTTGCCCGGATTGGTTGAGCCAGGTGACCGCCACGTTGGGCTCCACGGCCCAGCGGTTCAACCCCGTGTTCAGCCGGCGGGCGGGATTATACGATCCCACCGGGGCGTAAAAATTTCCGAAGGCCATGATATGAAAATCCCCCAGGTGCCAGCCGAGGCAGATGGGGGTGACCACCAAGTCCCCCACCCCGGTATATTCGCCTTCCCTGGAAATATCAAGGAACCCGCCGATTTGCAGCCTGCCTCTCAAAGAGTTGCTGGCCACCGAGGACCAGATGAATCCCACGGAGTAATTGGCCTCGAAGATTTTCAAAGGCGTAACATAGGCGGCAAACATCAAGTCGGTGATGTAGCGGCTGCGCAAATCCAGTTCCACCCGGCCGGAAAAGGGCAGGATTCTGGCGTTGCCTCC
>VGSO01000070.1 GCA_016874945.1 Deltaproteobacteria bacterium | reverse complement strand
TCAAATCAAGGTGTTACAGGCAAAATCTTCGCGAAAAAACCAGAAACTCGGATTCAGTAGCACAGGCTTTCCAGCCTGTGCCGGCGCAGGCTGAAGCCTGCGGCTACATAATTTTGCAAGAGGCTCATATTTATTACCGAAAACTAAAAACTGCTTTTCAATCCGGCTCATATATTACCACCACCAACTCCCCCGGCCCCTGGGCTCCCAGGATTAGGACCTTTTCGATGTCCGCGGTGCGGGTGGGGCCGGTGAGCCAGGTCACCATGGGGGCCTCGTGCTTTCCAGTCAGATCCAGAGCCTGGGAAAAGCTCAGGTCGGCCCGTTGGGTCGGAACCAACACCACGTGTACTCGGGCTTGCAGGGACAGCCAGGAAGCAGGGCCATCTCCGGCCACCAGCACGCTGCCGGTTTCCGGGACGGCTCCCAGACCTACGGTCACCGCGGTGTGGGCCTCCAGCTCCCAGATTTCTGGGGCAATTCGAGGTGAGAGGCCAATTTTTTCCAGTTCCGGGGCGGCTTCCTGCAGCCAGGGATGGTCCTCCAGCCATAGGGGGCCCCCGGCATCTTGGGCCAGAATCTCAGCCAGGGCCTGGGGTCCCCGGGCCCGATGGAGCCGGCCGGCGACTTCCTTCAACCTGGTTTCCAGCAAACCTTCCTGAGGGACCTCTCCACCCACTATCTTATCCTTTTTCCCGGTTCCCCGGTTCCCCCTTTTTTCCCACGCACTTATGAAAGCTGTGGGAAGAAAGGGCTATCCCCAGGAATTCCCGGCTTTTAAAGGGGAGCCGGGGAAGAAGCCGCAGGCCAGGTTCCAGCCGCCGGTAAATCCGGGGCCAGGCCAGCCCCAGGCCCGCGGCGCGGGAGAAAAATCGCCAGGGCCGATGGCGGGCGCTGCGCCGGCGGGCCTGGATAATCTTTTCCGCCAGGAGGATCTTCACCGGACAGATTTCCTGGCAGGCGCCGCATTGGGTGCAAAGGTCCGAAACGTCCCCCCGGGGCGCCAGGTAGGGGGCCAGCAGGATGCCGATGGCCCCGGGGTAAACCCGTCGGTACAGATGGGCGCTCCCCACCTGGAAAACCGGGCAGACATTGAGACAGGCGCCACAGCGCAGGCAATAAAGCGCCTCCAGGAGCTCCGGCTCCTGGGCCAGCTGCCGACGCCCGTTGTCCAGGAGCACCAGGTGAAAGGCTTGTCGGCCCCCAGGATGGGGTTTGAGCCCCCGGATAAAATGAACCAAAGCCGTAAGGCGCTGACCGGTGGCGCTGGCCGGCAGCAGCCGCAGGAACACCTCCACCTGCGCCAAGGCGGGAATAACCTTCTCCAGGCCCATGACCGCCAGGTGCACTCTCGGAAGGCAGGCGGTGAGGCGCAGGTTGCCCTCATTTTCCAGGAGCACCAGGGTTCCTTCCGCCGCCGCGGCGAAATTGACCCCGGTTATCCCCATGTGGGCCTCGCGGTACAGGAGTCGGAGATGCCGGGCGGCCAGGCGGGTTAAGGGTTCCGGCTCCGGTGCGCACGCCTCTCCCAGCCGTTCTTGAAAGATGGCGGCGATCCGGCGCCGGTCCAGATGCATGGCCGGCGCCGTGAGATGGGCCGGCGGGTGGCCCGCCAATTGAACAATGAATTCCCCCAGGTCCGTTTCCGCCACCTGGAGGCCGGCATCCGTCAGGAAAGGGTTGAGGGCCAACTCCTCCGTGGTCATGGACTTGGATTTGACCACGGCGCGCACCTGATGACGCCGGGCCGTGTCCAGGATATATTCCCGGGCCGCGGCCCCGTCCCGGGCCATGAAGACCTGGCCCCCCCAGGCCTCCACCTGCCTCTGGAGACGGGCCAGCATTTCATCCAATTGGGAAATGGCCTCGGCCTTGATGGCCTGGGCTTGGGCCCGCCAGTCTTCCCACCGGGGATAGTCCTTGAGCAGGCGCTCCCGGGCCTCCAGGGCGCGATGACAGGCGGCCCTTACGGCAGGCTGTCGCAACCGTCACTCCTTTTTTCGAATTTCGTCCGTTGCCAGGGATTAATTATCAAATGCAGGCAATGGGGGGAAAAGGCGAAAAGGGGAAAAGGGAAAGATAGCAAACCAAAGAGGCTCTTGCAAAAATTTAGCAAATCCGGTCCCGGCTTCTATTCCCCCTCCCCACGGGGGGAGGGGGGCGAAGCCGTTTATAACTATGGGATAATACAAATTATTTTTGCCACCCCCACCCTTACCCTCCCCCCTCAAGGGAACCGCCCCAATATCGTTGATTCCGCTTTTGACCATGAATTTTGCAAGAGGCTCCAAAGATATTCCCTTTTAACCTTTTAACCTTTTCCCCTTTTAAGCCTTCCCTAATCAGGGTTTTCCCCTGGCCTTGTCCCACATCTGGGACCATTGGGGATTGTGGATGTTCTCCGGGTTCTCGATGGCGGTGCGCAGGTAATCGTTCACCTGGGCTTCAATCCAGGCATGCTTCCCGAACTGCTGAATCTCTTTGTGTATCAAGTCCTTAAAATCTTGGGGCAAGGTCTCGTCACGCCCCAACTGGCTTTCCAAATAGGAAAGCACTCCATTAAGAGAGATGAACTGCCCGGCTTCCCCACACCTGGCCAGGGCATGATGAATATCGTCCCGAATCCGCCCCGCGGCTATTTCGTGCAGGAAGCGGGCCGGAGATCCGCCGCTCAACAAAGATTGGAGAAAAAAACCAAAATAATAGAAGCGCTTGCCCGTGCCCCAGATGCCGTTCAGGTGTTCCTGGTTCTGCGGTTCCAGGCAGTAAGTCTCAATGGCCCGGCGATAGGGCCGCTCCAGGCGGCTGCAGATCACCAGGTTCAGAAGGTACAAATTGATGAGAAACATGCCGAAAACCGCGGCCTGGGCCAGGGCCGGGCGGATGCCGCTGGACCAGCTCAGCATCAAATAGGCGAACACCGAGGCCAGGGCCGCAAAGCGGATCCAGCCGATCCGGGAAGCGGGCATGCTGGCGTCTTTCCGATGATGAAAAAAATACCAGGCGAACAGCACCAGGAAAACCACCTGGGCCCCGGCGTGCGACATGATATTGACCAGAAAATCCCACATAGCTTTCTCCTTCGAAAGTTTCGAGTTTCAAGTTTCAAGTTTCGAAATTCGGAAAATAAACCTGAAACCTGAAACCTGTGAGGCTCTTGCAAAATTATGTAGCCGCAGGCTTCAGCCTGCGCCGGCACAGGCTGGAAAACCTGTGCTACCGGATATTTCTTTAAGCAACATGGTAAAATCGCAGCCTCAAAATGAATTTTGCAAGAGGCTCCTGTAACCTGTTTTATATAGGTATCTCAAAAACCCTGATCTTAGCCCGCTTCCGCTCCCCGGCCAGCCAGCTCTCCAACAGAGTGCGGCGCTTGTATTCCAGCACGCTCTGCTCCAGCTTTTCCCGCTCTTTTTGAAACTCCGCCGGATCCGGCGTCCGCCGGGCTTTGTAAGCCAGCAAATAATATTTATCCCGCCACAAAAGGGGCTTCTCCGGATAAGGATATTCCGGGGACAGGCTGAAGGCCGCGCTGGTCAAGGCGTCCGAGTCGGGTTGGTTTAAGAAACCCGGGTAGCGGTTGAAGGAGGCGCTGTCCTTCACCGCCAAACCGGCCTGGGCCGCCGCCTGGGCCAGAGGTTCTCCTTTTCTCAGGCGCTCCAGGAGGTTCCGGGCTTCCTGCTCCGCCTGTTGCCGGGCCATCTCCTTTTTCACCGCTTCCCGGACTTTCTCCTTAATCTCCTCCAACGGAGGCAGGCGCTCGGGTTGATGCTCCACCCCCTGGAGAACCGCGTAACCCTCGGGCAGTTCCACCAGCGGGCTCACTTCCTTGGGTTTAAGTTTGACCGCGGCCTGGTGGAAGTTGGGGCGGACGCCCAAGTCCGGCACCGGCTCTTTAAGGCTGAAGAGCGGGGTCTCTTTGGCCGTGGCCTTAAATTTTTGGGCAACTTCCGAGACCGGGGAGCTGCTCAGTTCTCCCCGGGCCTGTTGGGCCGCTTCCCGGGCCAGCACCCGGGCCTTTTCCTCCTTTAGGCGCTGAGTGACCCGGGCTTCGGCGTCGGGCGCAGTCTCTTTTTCGTTAACCTCCTCCACCTTGATGACGTACAACCCCTGGGGGGTGCTGGCCACCGCAGCTTGCCCCGGCTGGAGGGCAAAGGCTACATCCTCCCACTCCTTGGGGCGCTGGCCCCGCTTGACCACCCCCAGGTCGCCCCCTTTGCTTCGAGTTTCCCGGTCCTGGGAGTGAGCTTCCGCCAGCTTGGCCAAATCTTCCCCGGCATTGACCTGGGCCAGAAATTTCTGGGCCTGCTCCTGCACTTTCTTTTTGGCTTCCGGGGAAGCCTTGGGCGGAAAGGCCAGGAACAGGTGCCTGGCCTGAATCTCTTTGGCACGGGAATATTCTTCTTTGTGTTTGGCGATAAAATCCGCCATTTCTTCCGGGCTGACCTTGGTCTGTTCGAGAAAATCCTTGGTGCGCCAGAGCAGATAATTGACCTTGACCCGTACGGGCTGGCTAAACTCGGCCTGGCGTTCCTGGTAATAGCGCTCCAGGTCGCCCTCCCCGGGCTGCTGCTGGGCCAGGAACTTGCCCGACGCCACCTCCACGTAGCGCACCTCCGCGGTCTCCCGCCCTATGCGGAAAATCTCCTGGAGCTCCGGATCCGAGACCTTGGCCAGGGAGGTTATCTCCTGGACGACTTTTTGCAAAAGCAGGCGCTTCCGTTCCACGGCCTCGAAGTCCGCGGGGTTAATGTGCGCCCGCTGCAATACCTGGAAATAGCGTCGTTGGCTAAATTTTCCCTCTTCCTGGAAATAAGGCAAACTGCGGATGGCCTCTTGAAGCTCCGCGTCGCTCACCCGGATGCCCAGGCGCTCCGCCGCCTGGATAATGACGGCCTCGTCTATGAGCCGGTTCAGGGTCTGCTCTTTGAGTTTCATGCTCTTGATCATGTCCTCGGTGAGCTCCCCTTTGAACTCATCCTGGTATTGCTTGATTGAATCCTGATATTGCCGCAGGAAAGTGGAAAGGGAAATGGGAACGCCATTGACTTCCGCCACTTCCTGGAAACGGCTGGACTCGAAGCTGCCCACTCCCCAGAAGATGAAGACTACTACGATACCCCCGATAATCAGGCCGATGAACCAGGACTTGGAGTATTTCCGCAACCATGTTAGCATGTTAACCGCCTATCAGCTTAATCGGTTTATTAGGTGGAAACTGTGGAGCCTCTTGCAAAATTCATTTTGAGGCTACGATTTTCCCCATGTTGCTCAAAGAAATATCCGGTAGCACAGGCTTTCCAGCCTGTGCGGGCGCAGGCTGAAGCCTGCGGCTACATAATTTTGCAAGAGGCTCTGTGGAATTATCTTTCTTTTAACCGCTTATTGGCTTCCCTGGCCTCAGGGCTCTGGGGATAAGCCTGCTCCAGCCTGGTCAAAGTGCTCCGGTAATTGGCGGTTTGCTGGAGATGCTGGTAAGCCTGGGCCTGGCGCAGCAAGGCCGCGGGGGCCAGGATGTTTTTAGGAAACTGGCTGGCCAGCTTGTTGAATTCCACCGCGGCCTCTTTATATTTGCCTTCCTGGTAGAAGCTGTCCGCCAGGTGATAGCGGGCCTCCGGAGCCTTGGGACCCGGGGGCCCGCCTTGTAAATACTGGTGGAATTTGCCCCGGGCTTCGCTGAATTTTTTTGCCTGGTAGAGGCGCATCCCTTCACGGTAAGTCTTGTCGCCGTCCACCGCGGCTGTTGTCCCGGCCGGCGGGGGGTAACCTTGGGGAGCGGCCGCCCGGGCCTCCTTCCTGGCAGGGGGGACGGGTTTCCCGGCCTCCAGTTGCCCCAGGCGGCTTTCCAATTGCTGCACCCGCAGCTCCAAATCCCGAAGCTTCTGGGCTAGGTCCGGCTGGGGCTCCACCGGAGGCGCGGCATAGTGTGGCCCGGGAAGAGGCGTTTGGCCCCCCGGACTTTCAGCCGGAGGCGCCGGGGCCGCGCTGCCGGAGGGCGGGGCGGCGCTTCGACCTGGAGGAAGATAAGGATAGGTGGCGCTGCAGCCGGTAGTCAGCAGCAACAGGGCGGCCAGAGTCCCCATCCGGACCGCGCTTTTCATGCCTTCACCTCCTGGAGGTAAAAATCATCTCCCATTTTGCGCTTCCTGACAACAATTATTATACCGTTTTCGGTTTTCGGTTTTCGGTTTTCGGTTAGGAAAACCTGGAATACCAATAAGGGTTGCATTTGAAAGGGAATAAAGTATTAGCTGTCAGCTGTCGGCTATCCGCTTTCAGCAAAAAATCTTCTTCGGTTGAAAGATAGCTTCTCTATTGCTTCGAAAAGTTTTTTGTAAAGTGGGCGCTGCGCCCCATAACTTGGCTGCAAACCTTCCTGCCATAGATAATGAAACCTGAAAGCACTCACTTGGATTCAGCGGTCTTCCCGAGGTTTCCAGGCGTAAACCCGGCCAGCAGCCTTTCCTTTTGGAGCTTGTGAAAAATCGCCTGGGCCAGAATAAGGTGCCCCGACTGTTTCATATGGCTACCATCGGTAAAATGGGACTGAAAATTCGGGGTTCCGGCAAAGACCTCCTTCATGGACAGGTGATAGACCCCGGCCCCGGCCAGGGACTCCCCCAAGCCGTCCATGTCAAAATCATTGAGTTGGGGCCCATGGGAAGGGTTTGTCTCCACGCTGCAATGGGTAAGGAGAAGGATGGGAATGTGCCGGCGCCGGGCCAGGTCCGCACTCTCCCGGGTCACCCGCTCCACCTGCCGGCTCCACTCCCTCATCTTTTGAGCATCCATGGACGCGGCCACCTCCGCATCCGCATCATTCACGGCCCGGCGCTGGCGGATCTCAGTGGGGACCAGTCTCCAGAAGACCTGCTCCTGCTTCATTTCGTAAAGCCGCCGTAAAATGAAGAGCTTCATCAGCCAGTGGCGGGGGTGCCAGCCTTTGAATTCCTGGGTGCGGCGCCACTCCCGTTCATCTTCATATTCGTTGCTGTAATTGACATGAAGAATGATCAGGCTGGGGTCATACCGGATGATCCGGTCCAGGACGATCTGGCAGCGGCGCACCCCAAAGCCCGGCACCGCCAGATTAAAAGCCTCGGCGGGAATCCAGTTTTTCCGAAGTTCATCACCCAGCAGCCAGGCATAGGACGCCTGGAGGCTGGGCCCCCGGGGGATGGAGTCGCCGATGACGAAAACCCGGAAAGTGCCGGGGGGACGTTCCTTGGAAAAAGACTGTGGAAAGAAGCGCCGTCCCCCGGCCCGGAAGAGCTTCACCGTGCCGTCGGCATTTTCTGCAAAACCGGCGTCCGGATCGTAGCCGTAGTCAAAGCGCCCCGACACCCCCTGGGGGAAAAAAAGCCGGGCCCCCCCTTCCAGGAGGACTATCAAGGCCACGGTCAGGACAAAGGCTGGTTTAATCAGACTTTTCATCAGAACTGAAAATAGATAAATTCCTGGTCCTGCTCCGAAGAGGACACCACCAGGAGCAGGAGCGCGGTGTAAAGCAAGCCCCGGACCGGCCATGGCAGGCGCTCCAGGCCCCCGGCTTCATCCCCCTGTTTCCAGGTGAGCGCCTGGAGGAGCAGCAAGGGGACGATATGGAACAGCAGCCACAGGGCAGATTTCTGCCAGGGAACCGCCCCGGCCTGCCAGTGGCCCAGGGCGGCGAACCACTGGCCCAGTTGGGCCAGATTGGCGCTGCGGAAAATGGCCCAGCCCGCCAGGGTAAACAGAAACATCAGGGCCGCGGCCATCCACTGCAACCCCCGGCCTTTCTTTTCCTTGGCCATGAACCCGGTGAAAGGCGGCACAAAGCGGTAGAGGATGAGCAGCGCCCCATGATAGGCCCCCCAGATGACAAAGATCCAGTTGGCCCCGTGCCACAAACCCGCCAACAGCATGGTGACGGCCAGGTTGCGGATGGTGTCCCACTGGCTTCCCCGGTTGCCCCCCAGAGGAATGTACACATAATCCCGGAACCAGGTGGAGAGGGAGATATGCCACCGGGACCAGAAGTCCGAGGGATTGCGGGCGAAATAGGGGAACCGGAAATTCTCCATGAGGTTGATACCCAGCAGTTTGGCCGAGCCCCGGGCGATATCCGTATACCCGGAAAAGTCTCCGTAAATCTGAAATGCAAAGGCCACTACCCCCAGGATGGCCCAGGGCGCGGTGAGCGCGGTCCGGGGGTCGAAGACGTAACCCGCGATGACCGCGCAGTTGTCGGCCACAAAGACCTTCTTGAACAATCCCACCAGTATAAGGCGCAGGCCGTCGTGGACGTAGGAGTTTTGAAAAATCCCCACCCCTTCCAGTTGGGGAATGAGATTCTTCCCTCGCTCGATGGGCCCCGAGACCATCTGGGGGAAAAAGGCGTCAAAAGTGGCGAAAGTGAGAAAGTCGGCGCAGGCCGGAGAGGTCCTCCGGTACACGTCAATGACGTAGCCCAGGGATTGAAAGGTGTAAAAGGAGATGCCCACCGGCAGAATGATGTGCAGCAGCACGAAGTTGGCCTGCAAGCCCATGTGCCCCAGGAGGTTCTGGGCCGAATCCACGAAAAAATTGAAATACTTGAAAAACCCCAGGATGGCCAGGCAAAAGCCCACACTGAGGATGAGAAGTCCTTTGTTCCGCTTCTCCCCGCCCCAGGCCCAGACGCCTTCATGGATGGCAAAGAAAGCCACCCCCAGGCCCCCGGCCACGGCAATGAGGAGCGGGGTCGCCTGGCCCCATGAAGTCAGCAGAAGATAACAGACCCCCAGCCAGGCGCCCGGGAGCAGGGCCAGGATCAGGACCCAGGCCGGTTTGAGCCTCCGGCCTCCCAGGCTCAGGCCGCAAATATAGTCAATGACCGTGGTCGTGAGGACCAGGGCCAGGAAGCGCACGTCCCAGCAGGCGTAAAAAAAGTAGCTGGCTATCAGGAGCAACGGCAGGCGCAGCCTGGGGGGCAACTGCCAATAGAGGACGAAAATAAGGGGCAGAAATAGAAAATATTGCCAGGTTATAAATGACATCTGGGTTAATCCGGGTTTATCGGTGATTTATATTCTTTTCCCGCCAGGCTTTTAAAGTCTCCGCCAGCTGATAAATGACTTTTCCCTGGGAGCGCATCTTCCCAAAGACCACTTCGGGTTTGTTGAGGCCGTGAAAGTCGGAGCCGCCGGTGACGAGCAGGCCCAGTTCCCGGGCCAGCTTCAAGTAGAGGGCCTCTTGCTCTCGGCTGTGTTCGGAGTAAAAAACCTCGATGCCCGCCAGCCCCAGGCCCTTCAATTCCAGGAGGGTGTTTTTCAGGGCATAGGCCGAGCCCAGGCCCAAGGTGAAGGGGTGGGACAGGACCGGCACGCCCCCCGCCTCCCGGATCATATTGATGGCCTCCCGGGGGGGAAAGCGAAACTTATTCACATGGGCCGGGGCGCCGCTGCGCAGGAATTTGTCAAAGGCATCCTGGATGTTGCTCACGTAACCCGCCTCCCACAAGGCCCGGGCGATATGGGGCCGCCCCACCTGGCCGCCCCCGGAGACTTTGACCACCTGCTCCATGGTGAGGGGAATGCCCAGGGCGTTAAGCTTGGCGATAATCTGGGGGTTCCGGTCCAGCCGGGCCTGTTTGAGCACCGCCAGGCGCTCATCCAGCAGGCCGTTGGTGTAATCGATGAAATAGCCCAGGACGTGCATGGACCCCCCGGGAAAATGGGCGCTGATTTCCACCCCGGGGATGACTTCCACCCCCCACTTGTCCCCCGCGGCCATGGCCTCGGGGATGCCGTCAATGGTGTCGTGGTCCGTCAGGGCAATGGCCGTAAGGCCTCCTTCTTTAGCCAGGCGCACAACCTCCGCCGGGGCATAAGACCCGTCGGAGGCGGTGGAATGGGCGTGCAGGTCAATGAGTTCTTTCATTTTGGTAAGTCAAAACTTATTATACTTAAATAAACTTTCTCAAAGAAATCAGTAACTTCCTCTATTGGTGTCCCGGCGTATAATTCTTGTTCAGTATACTTAGGCAATGTATACTTTAAAGTATAACCTCCTTTCATATAAATATAATTTTTAACATCATCATTTTGGCCGAGATTATGCCGCAGTCTTGGCCACGGCGGTTAAAAATAGTTTTGGGGACATCTTTCCCCGGGTTTAATCCCGATAAAATTCATCTTTTGTAGCCGAATTATTTTTCGACAGCGATGATAGCATAAATTTCAAAGAATTTGTCAGCCACCCAACCGGATATAGTAATTTTCTCATAAATTTTGGCATACCTGCCCCTTAGAATCCGGATGCCTCAATGTGGTTGCCTTAAGAACCCCAGGCCAGCGCCGCTCGGTAATGATGAGCCAGAGGAAAAGCCGAAGCCACATGCACATGCCGCCGCCGGGCGTGATAAGAAACCCTGGCGCCCACTTTGATCAGGCGCTTGATCAGCCAGTCGATAGACCGACGCACATCTTCCCCCCAAACATAGAACTGCCGGATCATATGCAGGAGGTTGTAGGCCAGGACCCCCATCTGTAGCCTGGCCTGGTTTGCCTCGAACCTTTGGCAACTGGTTTTGTCCCAACGCAGGGTGTTCTTACCTTCCTTGATCCGGTTTTCTATCTCGGCCCGGCCATTATAGACCCTGATCACCTTGCCGGCAGGCAGCCGTGAGTTGGTCACCACAAAGCCGATCCTGGGGACTATAGCGTTTGCCAAAAGTTTTTTCCCATCAAAGACAAAAATAGTTTACAAAAAACTAGACTTTTTATGAAAAGTATGTTTTCCTTCATTTGTGCCCAGACGGATTGCGCCCAACCTGGAGAATTGTTCTCTGGCAGAACTGGAAGTTGCCGCTAATTCGGCTCCTTCCAGGC
>VGSO01000069.1 GCA_016874945.1 Deltaproteobacteria bacterium | reverse complement strand
TTTTCGGCCGAGAACCAAAAACCAAAAACCAAAAACTCGAAACTGGGAACTGGCCACTGACCACAAAAAAGCCCCGCCGGCCAGAAGAAGGCCGTCTAAATGGCCGGCGGCGCTTGAAGTAAGAAGAACCGGAGCACAGCCCTCCTTGCAGGAAATCATAAACCAAGGGGGCGCTTATTGGCAAGGGGATTGAATGGGCCGCATTCGCATCCTTGACCCCCAGGTGGCGGAGAAAATCGCGGCCGGGGAAGTCATCACCCGCCCCGGGGCCGCGGTGAAGGAGCTGGTGGAAAACGCCCTGGACGCGGGGGCGCGCCACATCACGGTGGAGATCAGTGATGGCGGCCGCAAGCTCATCCGGGTGGTGGATGACGGCTGCGGCATGACCCCCGACGACGCGGCCCTCAGTCTTCAGCGCCACGCCACCAGCAAGCTGGCCGCGGAAAGCGATCTCCTGGGCATCGCCACTTTAGGGTTTCGGGGAGAGGCCCTGCCCAGCTTGGCCGCGGTGTCCCGTCTGGAGATGATCACCCGCCCGCCCGGGGCCGCAGAAGGCCGGCGCCTGGTGGCGGCGGGGGGAACGCTTATGGAGAGCGGCCCCGCCGCCGGGGCCCCGGGGACCCAGGTGACGGTGGCCGAGCTGTTCTTCAACACCCCGGCCCGGCGCAAATTTCTGAAAGGCCCGGACACGGAGCAGGCCTTTATCCTGGAGACCTTCAGAGCCCTGGCCCTGGGCTTTCCGGAAGTGGCGTTTTTCTTGAAGACCCCCGCCCGGACCCTGCTTGCCGCCCCGGGACCCCAGAGCCTGCAAGAACGGGTGGCGTCCCTGTGGGGCGCGGAAACCGCCGGCCGGATGGTGGCTCTCTCCCTGGGAGACGGCCCCTGGCAGGTCTCGGGGCTGGCCACCGACCCTGACGTCACCCTGGCCTCGGCCCGCTTTCAGGTCTTTTTGGTGAACCGCCGGGCCGTCCACGACCGGCTTCTCCCCGCGGTATTGAAAGAGGCTTACCGGGGTTTGCTTCCCGTGGGCCGGCATCCCGCCGCGGTGGTGTGCTTGCGCGCGCCGTTGGAACAGGTGGACGTCAACGTCCACCCCGCCAAGGCCGAAGTGCGGTTTCAGAACCCGGGCCGGGTTTATGCCCTCCTGCTGGAGGCGCTGCGCCAGGCCCTGAGGCCGTTTATCAGCGCCGCCCCCACTTACCAAGCGACCTTCCCCCCCCCACCCCAGGTCCGGGAAGCCATCCCTTCCCTGGGGTGGGGCGCTTCGTTCCATCCTCCCGCCCCATCGCCGCCGCCGGGCCCCGGGGTGCTGGAATGGGCCCCCCGAACTCCCACGTGGCGTTTTCAGGACCTGGAGATTTTGGGCCAGCTGCAAAATACCTACATCCTGACCCAGGGGCCGGGGGGGTTGATCTTGATCGACCAGCACGCGGCCCACGAGCGCATTCTTTATGAGGCGTTCCAGACCCAATCCGGGCCGGCCGCCCGCCAGGCCCTTCTGTTTCCCCGGGTCATAGAGGTGAGCCCGGCCCAGGCTGACTGGGTCAAAGATCACCTGGAGGTCCTGGCCCAGGCGGGTCTGGAGCTTGCCTCTTTCGGGGGCGGGAGTTTCCTTTTAAGTGCGGCCCCGGCCTGTCTGGCCCAGGCCGAGTTGGAGGCCCTGGTCCTGTCCACCATCGAGGCACTGGCCCCGGTGAAAAGCCACACCCAGCCCCAGGCCCTGAAGGAGATGGCCCTCACCGTCATGGCCTGCCGGGGGGCCATCAAGGCCGGGGAGATGCTCAGCCGGGAGGAGATGGGAGCTCTCCTTATGCAGCTGGACGACATACCCGTCAATTCCCACTGTCCCCACGGCCGGCCCCTGTGGCGGCTCATCGCCACGGAAGAGATTCACCGCAGCTTCCGCCGCCCCCTGTGATGCAGTTTTCGGTCTTCGGTCTTCGGTTTTCGGTGAAAAGCTTTTGCCATGATTGTTGAAAAGCGTCCCTTGGTGGCCGTGATCGTCGGTCCCACCGCCGCGGGCAAGACCCGGGTGGCGTTGGAGTTGGCCGGGAGAATGGGCGGCGAAATCGTCAACGCCGACTCCCTCCAGGTCTACCGGGAGCTTGACCTCGGCACCGCCAAGCCCACCCCGGCGGAGCGGGCCCTGGTCCCCCACCACTTAATCGACGTGGCCGATCCGCCGGATCCCTTTGACGCGGCCCGCTACCAAAGGGAGGGCCGGAAGGTTTTGGCGGCGCTCCACGCCCGGGGGACGCCCCCCCTGGTGGTGGGAGGCACGGGCCTCTATATCAAGGCTCTCCTGTACGGCCTCTTTGAGGAAGGCCGGGAGGACCCCCAGGTGCGCCGCCGCCTACGCCATGAGCTGGCCGGGGAAGGGCTGGCCGCCTTGCAGGCGCGCCTGCAAGACCAGGACCCGGCCACCGCGGCCCGGATAAGCCCCGGGGACACCTACCGCATCTTGCGGGCCCTGGAAGTGCTGGCGGCTACCGGCAAGCCTCTGTCGGAGCAGGTCGCGGCCCACGGCTTCAAGGATTCCCCCTACCGGGCGCTGAAACTGGGGCTGACCCTGCCCCGGGAGGAGCTATACCGCCGCATCGAGGCACGGGTGGACGCCATGCTGGAGATGGGGTGGCTGGAAGAGGTGCGGAGTCTCCTAAGCCGCCATCCCCGGGACTTGAAGCCATTGAGGTCCCTGGGCTACCGCCACCTCATCAATTGTTTGGAAGGGCGCTGGGGGCTGGAAGAAGCGGTGCAGCTCATCAAGCGGGACACCCGGCGCTACGCCAAGCGCCAGCTCACCTGGTTTAAGGCCGACCCGGAGATTACCTGGTTTGAGCCGGGCCAGGTGGAGGAAATGGCGGCCCGGCTGGCAGGGTTTTTCGACCAGCAATAGGCTCTTGGTTCTCAGGGGTTGGCCGATGGCAAGGCGAGCCCCCGCTCGTCCCCCAAGCTCTGAGCGCAATGAACCGCCACCTCACATTTAGCGCGGCGGCGTATTTATCGAAAAACTGGAAACTGGAAACTAAAAACTGTCTTTCACGGCATTTTCTCCACCGCGGCTTCCTTGGCCCCCATCCTGGGGAAGGCCTTTAGGTAGAAAGGCTGGGTCAGCATCTGGGCCACGAACTGGCCGGGCTGGGGGCTGTGCACCTTGAAGGAGATGACCATTTTGCCCCCCGTCACCCGGGGCGCTCCGAACTCGATCCAGTAGCCGCCGGTGGGCTTTTCCCCCAAAAAGATGGCGGCGGCCACGTACTTGGAAAAATCCAGGGCCGGGGCCTTTTCCCCCATGGAGGTCTGCCACAGGCGTTCCCAGGCGCCTTTCTCGGTTACCGCCTGGGCCAAATAAGTTTTTTGGGGGCAGAACACCCCCCGCCATTCCGGGGTCTCCTCCGGGGTTTGGGCCATCAGGGCCGGGCAGCAAAGGAGAAGAAGGAACAAGATCCACCCCACCATCTGAACTTTACAGAGAAGCACCATCAACGGCCTCCTGGTAATTGCCCCTCTCGGGATTTATCCTGAGCGGCATGATACACTTTACCTCCAGCCGCATTGTACTCCGATTCCCCCCCAATGCCACTCTTTTTGCACCCTTGCATCGCTGAAAAAATTAGGCTAAGTTGAATTCGGAAGGAAAAGTAATGGCAGGAAAGATAATTCACCACCAAGACACTAAGGCACAAAGAATTAATTTGGGGTGCACTTGGGTGGCTTTGTGCCTTTGTGGTTAAAATTATTGCAGCAGGATGTCAAACCCAAGGAGTCCCACCGCCTATGGCCATTATCGCCCCGTCCATCCTGTCGGCGGATTTCGCCATCCTGGGTGAGGAAGTTAAAAAGGTGGCAGCCGCCGGTGCGGACTGGATTCACATTGACGTCATGGACGGCGCCTTCGTCCCCAACATCACCCTGGGGCCGCCGGTGATCCAGCGCCTCAAGGAGTTTTGCCGGGATAATCAGCTGGCGCAGCCCTTTGACGTGCACCTGATGATTGAGAGGCCCGAACGCTACATCCAGGACTTCGCCCAGGCCGGGGCGGACATTATTACGGTGCAGGCCGAGGCCTGCGTCCATCTCCACCGCACCCTGCAGCAGATCCAGGAAGCCGGGTGCAAACCCGGGGTGGCCCTCAACCCCGCCACCCCCCTGGATCAAATCCTCTACGTCCTGGACGACCTGTATATGGTCCTCATTATGAGCGTCAACCCGGGCTTCGGAGGGCAGGGGTTCATTTACGGAATGGGGCCGAAAATCCAGGCCTTAAATGACGTTATTCGACATCGGGGCCTCCAGGTCCTCGTCCAGGTGGACGGCGGCATTAACGGCGACACCGCTGGAGTTGCGGCCCGGGCCGGCTGCGACGTCTTCGTGGCGGGGACCGCCATCTTCGGTCAAAGCGATTATGCCGCGGCCATCGCCGAACTGCGCCGGAAGATTGCCCAGGCCCGGGGGACCGAGGCGGAAGAATAATAACAGATTCATTTTTAAATGCAACCCAGACAAATTGTAACACCTTAATATTCCTTATTCTTTTAACCGAAAACCGTTAACCGAAAACTGCACTAATGTGGGGTTATATCCTTAAGCGGCTGCTCCTCATGCTCCCCATGCTCCTGGGGATCACCCTGGTCTCTTTCATCGTGATCCACCTGGCGCCGGGGACGCCGGTGGAGGTGCAGACGACGCTCAATCCCAAGGCCTCCTTGGAAGCTCAGCAGCGCCTCAAGGAACTTTACGGCCTGGACAAGCCGCTGCACGTCCAATATTGGGATTGGCTCAAACGCCTGGCCGTGCTGGATTTCGGCCTTTCCTTTTCCCCGGACCGCCGTCCGGTATGGGACAAGATCAAGGAGCGCATCGGGGTGACCCTCAGCCTCAATTTCCTGAGCCTGCTGATCATCCTGCTGGTGGCCATTCCCATCGGGGTCTTGGCCGCGGTGAAACCCCATTCCTGGTTTGACCGGGGCACCACCCTGTTGGTGTTCCTGGGTTTTGCCATGCCCACCTTCTGGCTGGCGCTGCTGCTCATCATGTTCTTCGGGGTCTATTTGGATTGGCTGCCCATTTCCGGGCTTACTTCCCTCAACTTCCGCCAATTCACTTTTTGGCAGAAGGTCCAGGACCTGGCGGCCCACGTGACCCTCCCGGTGCTGGTGGCGTCCTTCGGAGGGCTGGCGGGCATGTCCCGCTATATGCGGGGCAACATGTTGGAGGTCGTCCGCCAGGACTACATCACCACGGCCCGGGCCAAGGGCCTGCCGGAGCGCGCCGTGATCTTCAAGCATGCCTTGCGGAATGCCCTCCTGCCGGTGATCACCATCCTGGGTTTGAGCGTTCCGGGACTTATCGGCGGCAGCGTCATTTTCGAGTCCATCTTCGCCATTCCGGGCATGGGCCAGCTCTTTTTCGGCGCGGTCATGGCCCGGGACTACCCCCTGGTCATGGGGGAGCTGGTCATCGGCGCGGTGCTCACCCTTTTGGGCAACTTGCTGGCCGATATGGGCTACGCCCTGGTGGACCCGCGGATCAGGGCGGGGTAGGAAAGACTGTTTTCTGTTTTCAGTTATCTGTTTTCTGTGGAGAAACAAGGAGGGTGGGATGGTTAATGGAGAAGAAGACCTGTTTCTTTGTGTCCCTATATTGGCAAGATCAGACATATTTTCTGGTTACAGGAAACGTTAAACAGAAAACAATAACCAAATGAAACGACGCGAGTTCTGGGCGCGGCTGAGGCGCAACCGGTTGGCCATGACGGGCTTGACCCTGGTGGTGGGCCTCTTTGCCGTGTCGCTGCTGGCCCCCTGGCTGGCGCCCTATGACCCCAACTTTATTGACCTCAAGGAGGTGCTCATGCCGCCCACCAGCCAGCATCTCCTGGGCACCGACCCTTTGGGCCGGGATGTCCTCTCCCGCATTATCTACGGCTCCGCGGTGTCCCTGAAGGTGGGATTTGTGGCGGTGGGGCTGGCCACCCTGATCGGCCTGATCATCGGCGCGGTGGCCGGCTTTTACGGCGGCTGGGTGGATCAAGTTCTCATGCGCCTGGTGGATTTGATGCTCTGCTTCCCCACGTTTTTTCTCATCCTGGCGGTGATCGCCCTGTTGGAGCCCAGCATCTGGAACATCATGGTGGTCATCGGGCTTACCAACTGGATGGGGGTGGCCCGCCTGGTGCGGGCGGAATTTTTGTCCCTCAAGGAGCGGGAGTTCGTGGTGGCGGCCCGGGCCCTGGGGGCTTCGGACGCCCGCCTCATGGTGCGCCATCTGTTGCCCAACGCTTTGGCCCCGGTGATGGTCTCCGCCACTCTGGGAGTGGCCGGGGCCATCCTCACGGAGAGCGCCTTGAGCTTCCTGGGGCTGGGAGTCCAGCCCCCCACTCCCAGTTGGGGCAACATCCTCACGGCCGGCAAAGACAACATCGAGATCGCCTGGTGGCTCTCCTTTTTCCCGGGACTGGCCATCCTGGCGACGGTGATGAGCTACAACCTGCTGGGGGAAGGCATCCGGGAGGCCATCGATCCGCGCCTGAAAGAATGAAATTCGCCCCTAGCCTGTAAAAACATTGACAACCTAGAGAAAACCACTTATTGTAGGACAGGGCGGCAAACATTTAAGCGCGCTTAAAGGAATGATCTCATTAAGGGAGGGAGAAATGACAAGGACTTTTAAAATCTTAGCCGTCGCGATGGCCGTGGTTTTTCTGCTGTCCGGCATGGCATTCGCCGCCAAGAAAAAGAAGGTCGAAAAAGAATTCGACCCCACCAAGGCGCTGCTGGACAGCTTTGATCTGATCGAGAAAGGAAAAGTTGACCAAGCGGAAAAACTGCTCACCAAGGTCCTGGAAAAGGATCCCGGCAATCCCCTGGCCCTGAACAACCTGGCCTCGGTTATGGTAAAGAAGAAGAAATTCGACAAGGCCGACACCTATCTGAACCAGGCGCTGCCCCGGGCCAAAGGCTACATGGTCGCCGTGAACCGGGTTTGCTCCGTGGGGGGGATCTGCATGGCCTTCAAACCGGTGGCGGGGGGAACCGGCAACCAGGATCTAGAGCCTCTGGTCAAGATGAACATCGACATGGTCAAGCAGTACATGTCGGAAGGTCCCTTACCGGGTAAGGGCGAACGGTAATACCCGGCCTTGCCGCCCAACAGGAGCTCCTGGCCCCTTCGGGGGCCTTTTTTATTCAGGTGTCAGGTGTCAGGTGTCAGGTGTCAGGTTTCTTTCAAAGGGGGCGGTGCTGGCTTAGGTTGGTAAAAACAAGGCAAGATAAGGAGGGAAGGGGATGAAGCCCATATACCAAGCAGTGGCGCTGGCGGCACTGTGGCTGCTGGCCGCGGCCGTTTCCGGGGAGGCCCGGACCCCCGCTGAACTGACCAAGCTGTTCATCGCATCCTATGATCTAATGGAAGCGGGGAAGCTGGATAAGGCCCAGGAAATTTATCAAAAGATCTTGCGCCAGGACCCGGGCAACCCCCTGGCCTTGAACAATTTGGCCGCCATCAAGGTTAAGCAGAAGAAATACGACGAGGCCCTAAAAAATCTGAGCCAGGCCCTGCCCCGGGCCGAGGGGTACAAAGTCAAGGTGAACAAGGTTTGCGACGTAGAGGGAGTCTGCATGGCCTTCCGGCCCCTGGCCTTGGAATACGGCGACCAGGACCTGGAGCCCCTGGTGCGGTTGAATATCGACATGGTTAAGGCCAAGATGGGAGGGACAGGGGTCAGGGAATAGGGAGTGGAAGTATTGACATTAGAACCTCTGGCAAAATGCTTTTTGGGGGAGTGAGCATTCATCAAACCTATTCCCTATCCAGTAACCAGTAACCAGTAACCAGTAATCAGTAACCAGTTATCCCTATTCCCTATTTCCCTGGCCCCGCCCCCGTATCACCCCTCTTCCCCCCCGGCCAGGCGTTTCAGGCGGGTTAGGCGTTCCCAGGAAAACTCCAGCCAGCAGGGAAAGATAGAGCTATTGTGATACAAGGGTTCGAAGGCCAGGTCGTAGCGGGAACAGGCCGCGGCCTGGGGCCACAAGTCGGTCCCGGGAATGGGGGAGTATTGGGCCAACACGGGGGTGGCCCCCAGTTCTTTGACCCGCCGGATGGACTGGATGAGTTCGCCGTCGTCCTGGCAGGGGAGTCCCAGGAGCAGGTAAACCCCCATCTCTTCCCGGCGGAAGCCGGCTTCCCGGAGGTAGGCCACCGCGGCCTCCAGTTCCCCCTGGGCCAGCTTCTCATCCACACGCGTCTCCCCCACCGCGGTGGTCTCCACCCCCAGGCGCAGGGTCCGGAAGTCGGCCCGCTTCAGCCATCGGGCCACATCCCGGGTGATAAACCGGGCGTGGAGGCCGTTGGGAGTGTGGCAGCGGAAGTTGAGCCCCCGGCGGGCCAGCTCTTCCAGAATGGGGAGGAGGTGGTCTTCCGCCCGTGCCAGCAGGGCGTCGTCGTAGAAAGCCACATCAGGCAAGGATAGGCGGCCCTGCCAGTATGCCAGTTCCGCGGCTACGGCCGAGGGTGTCCGCCGCCGGTGGCGGGGCTGGAGAAGCCGGGAGGCGCAGTAGGAGCAAGTCAGGGGACAGCCCCGGGAGGTGAGCAGGGGGATGAAGGTCAGGTGGTTAAGCAGATGGAGGGCCGGATAGGGGAAGGAATTTAGATCCAGCTTTTCATCAGGGTCTTCCGAAACCAACCCCAGGGACGCCAGGGCCGCCGGGACCGCGTCTTCCCCCGGTCCGGAAAGCACTAGGTCCGCGCCGCTGTGACGCCGGGCATGGTCGGGGCATAAGGTGGCGTAAATACCCCCCAGAATCACCGGGACCCGGGGAAAGCGCTCCCGGGCCAGGCGGATGGCCGCGGTCACGCCGGGATACCAGTAGGTCATGAGGGACGTGACCAGAATGGCCCGGGGGTAGGGCGTCCGGGAAAGCCGGGCCTGAAACTCCTCTTCACTGATGCCGTAGCGGCCGTAGCGCCGGGGAATGTCCTTCAGAGGCGACGGCGTGGGCAAGATTTCCTTGGGATAGCGCCCGGTCCCGAAGCGCCCGGCCCGAGCCTGGGGCGCGTCCAGGCAGTCCACCAGGTGCACGGCAAAACCCCGGGCCTCCAGCAGTCCCGCCAGGTACAGGAGCCCCAGGGGCCGGGCAAAAAAGTCATAGGCCGCAAAGTCGTAGATCCAGGGGTTGATGAGCAAAAGAGGTTCGTGACTCATTGTCGGTTCCCTTGAGGGGGAGGGCCGGGGTCCGCGACCCCTGGCCCCCTCCCTCAAGATGAATTTCGCAGAGTTCTCAAAGCTTCTTCAACCGCTGCCGCCGGCGGCGCTCTTGCTTGGGGAGGCGGCGGGCCGGGCCTTTTTTTCCCGATGGAGGAGAAATGTCTGCCTCATTTTCCCCGGGAGAATCCCCGGCCCCTTCCAGGTATTGCCGGGCGAACTGGGCCGCGGCCACCCAGGCGGCTCCCGCGTCCCGGGCGCAGGTTTGCAGCTCCCTGTCCGAGCTCACCACCACGGCCCGCCGGCCCTCCCGGCCCAGCAGGCGCTTGATCACTTCATCGGCCCGCTCCCCCCGGCGGGAATAGACCACGATGAGTCCAAGATAGCGGTCCCGGGATTCCTGGAGCTCGCCTCCCTGCCAGCCGTCAAAAACCACGGTGACCTTGTGGGCCGGCCGGGTCTTCCGGTATGCGGCCAGCATCTCCAGCAGGGCGCCGCGCCCGGCCTCCAGGTCCCGGGCGTCCATGGCCTGAAGCCCGGCGACCTGGCGAATGACGTTATAGCCGTCCACGATGAGGTGCAGGGACATAAATTCGGTTTTCGGTTTTCGGTTTTCGGTTTTGGGCGAAAATACCTATCGATTTGTCGGCGGATCCCCTGCCGCTCCTCGGCAGGAGATTTTATCACACTCATTCCACCGGCACACCTTTAGGTTCCAGTAAGAAATTGTCATTTGTCATTCTAAGGGGGCGAAGCGACCGAAGAATCCGGTCAGGTTCTTCACTTCGCTCAGAATGACAAAAAAGGAACCTCCAAAGGCGTAAGTTAACCATTTATAACGAACCTCATTCTAATATCATAACCATCAATTACAAACAGCAATGAAAAAACTTTATTGCCAAAGGGGAAAGTCTTTGCTATAGTGGTTTTTGTTACGGCAAAATTTCAGCAGGGGGATGTGAAATAAATGCGTAACCTGAAGTTATTCCTGCTACTTTGGGCGGCTCTGGCATTTCTGGGGGGATGTGCCGGCAGCCGGGGGGAGCTGGGGACAGGACCTGCCGTTGTCGATTTGTCCGAAGAGGCGCGGCCGGCCGCGTTAACCCCGGAGCAGAAATATATCGATCAACTTTTAACCAAAAACGGTTACAATGGCCAAGGCAAGAAACCCACTGTTATTTTAGTGCATAAGTCGAGCCGCAAACTTACCACGTATCGCGGCCTGACTCCTTTAAAGACCTACCCTGTTGTTCTGGGTAGCGACCCTTATAACGACAAGTTGTGCCAGGGCGATAGATGCACCCCCGAAGGGGTTTACAAGGTGAAAGCCAAATATCCCCACCCCAAGTGGTCCTATTTCATCTGGTTGGATTATCCCAACACCCAGAACTGGCTGAAATTCGGCCGGGCCAAACAGGCCGGAAAATTGCCCCCGGACGCGGACATCGGCGGCCAGATCGGTATCCACGGCACCGAGGACGACCTGAAGAACCTTAAGGGGGAGAACTGGACCCAGGGCTGCGTGTCGCTGCGCAACAAGGACATGGATGATCTCTTCCCCCTGGTGGACGACAAGACCCTGGTGGTGATTAAGAGGGATTAGGGGAAGTGAGCAGTAAGCAGTGGTGGGAACGCAAAGGAAAGGGCGGGGAAATCCCGCCCTTTTGCATTTCCGGATTAAGTATATCTTACGGGGCTAAACTTATTTCATTG
>VGSO01000068.1 GCA_016874945.1 Deltaproteobacteria bacterium | reverse complement strand
TCTTTCTATCTTAGCTTGTACCTGACGTAAGGCTACCTCTACACTACGTTTGGAACTGGCGCTAAGATAATCTGACTGAGTAACCGCGTACTCTTTAATTTTTTTGAGACGATCATGACGATTTGCTCTCACCTGGCGCAACCGTTCAGGGTTGCGTCTCAGCACATAACGGATGCCGGTGGTCATATCGGTAACGGAAGTAATTTTTTCATCAAACAACGATAGTTGAATCAGGCCGGTGGAGAGCATGGCGCGGATTTCGGATTTGCTGATGGCCGTAATGTAATTAAATTGCACCGTGGTTAACTCTTTAATTTGGGGGCCGCGCAACATCCCTTTATCGCCCACCAAGGTAATACGTTGGACTCCGAATTGCTTAGTTAATATGCTTATCTGTTCAGGTACAGTAGTAGTATCGCCGGCATTACCCTCAAACACCCGTACTGCTACCGGAGCGCCGTGGATATCGGTAAGCAGCCCGATTACTATTTGCTTTTTGCCTTGCTTTTTATCACGATTGTAGCCATAATCGGCCAACTCATTGTCGGTTCCTTCCAAATAAGAGGAGGTTACATCGTAGAGAAAAAGTTCCGGGGCCAATTGACTTGCATAACGACGGCGAAAAAGTCTTTGTTCAATGTCTCCCTGCTTCTCGGCCAGCCAAGAGAGGGCCCGGTAAAAGCTGTTTTCATCGAATGACTGCGGTTCCAGGCCGAATATTTCCTTGATGGCATGGGTCTTGGCCCAGCGCATGGCGGCTAACTTTGAACCAGGTTCAAGTAACCGGGCGGCGATCATTAATAAGACGAAGGGAGTATGACGATTCTTTCCTAAGGCAGCGGTGATGCCGAGACGCTCACACAAGGTTTTGGCCACCCAAAGAGCCCCGTAAGCTGGGCCTTGCTCGAGAGCCGCCGGAGTCTTACCGAAGGCCAACGCATCCAGTTCTCCCTTAAGGGCTCGCCGCAAGATGTCAATCCTTTGGGGAGGCAGATGGGACAGGTTGGCCAGGGTCACCTTGACGATCTTTTTGCCTTGGCCCCTGGCTTCCCGCAACAAGATGGCAGGAGGCGAGTTACGGTTGGAAACGACATCGATATACATGGAATAATAAATAGCATAATTATCGCCAATAGTCAAGATTATAAATATATTAACATGGGTACATTTAGTAAGCCCAAAAACCCTTTTATTCCCAAATTATCAATACGTTAACCCCCATTTTGCCCGGAAAAAGTGTGGAACTTCTATAGTAATGTGGAACAGCCGCCCTCGGCTGTTCTTTTTGCGCTTTGGCGTCTTGGCGTGAGGTAAAAATTAACCTTCAGCCAGCTTAAACACCGGCTTAATCCGCCCCACCTCCTCTTTGCGATGGTTCAGAATGAGGGGGCTGAAATAGGACTTAAGAGCCTCCCGGGCTTCATCCGTCAGGCATCCCAACTGTTCCAGCACCGTCACCACCGCGGGGTTCAAAGCCCGGGCCTGGCCGTCCTCGATCTTCAGGGCCGCCCCCAGGCCCCGGTCCGCCAGGGCCATGGCATAGCCGCCCTCAGCCCCGGATTTGGCAAAGACCCGCCCCGGCAGGGCCGTCATGATCTCCGTATCCAGACGGCCGTCTCCCGCGATGTGCCGGGGATGGGCCAGTATTGCGGCCATCAAGGCGCCCCCGGGCGAGTCCTTCATGGCTCCCGCCAACCTGGCATAACCCAGGGCAATGTTTTTCAAGGGCGCATAAAAAACCGGCGCGCCGCAGCCGTCCAGGGCCACGCTTATCCTATCCGGCGGCACCCCCACCATCCGGGCTACGGTGCGTAAAATCAGTTGCTGCACCGGGTGGTCTACGCTCAGATAGTCCTCCAGCGGCCAGCCGTGATGGACGCATAGAGCCAGCATGGAGGCGTGCTTGCCGGCGCAGGTGTGGTGGAGGGGCGTGGGCTTGAGACCCTCCTGGCTCAACGCCTGGGCCGCACCCCGGTGCAGGGGCGGATGAGTCCCGCACTGCAGGGCTTCGAGATCCAGCCCCAAACGGGCCAGCACCTGGGTCACCAGCTCCACTTGAAAATCCTGGCCGCTCAGCGACCCGGAAAACAAGGCCAGCACCTCGGGCCCGAACCCGAAAGCCTGGGCCGCGCCGGAGGTGATCACCGGCAGCGCCTGAAAGGGTTTGGCTAAAGAGCGCATGCACACCTGGGTCTCCACGTCCCCTAGATGTTGCTGAAGATTCCCCTGGGCGTCCACCACGGCAATCAGCCCCCGGTGCCGGGACTCCACCAGCGCCCCCCGGGTCACGTCCACTAAAACCGGCGTGGTCATTTTAGTCTCCGAAGTTTCGAGTTTCGAGTTTCAAGTTTCAAGTTGACAGTTATCAGTTGAGCCTCTTGCAAAATTCTATTTGAAGCTGAAAGTTCATCAAGCTGATTACAGAATATCCGGTAGCACAGGCTTTCCATTCTGTGCGGGTGCAGGCTGAAGCCTGCGGCTACCTAAAGACGGGGTAATTTTGCAAAAGGCTCAGTTATCAGCGAATTCTAATTAATCGAAAACTGGAAAACCGAAAACCATCCCTCCTCACCGCCACCAGGCGGCGTAGAGCAGGGCCAAAGTTAAAATCAGGCCCATGAGGGCGTGGGTCTGGATGGTCAAGATCTGGGCCGGGATGAATTCCGGGTCCGTGGGTTCGGTGCGCCAGGCGACGCCGATGGCTTTCAGGGCCAGGGGCAGGGCCGCCAGCCCCGCGATGATGAGGTCCGGGAGCCGGAAGATTTCCATGAGCAAAAAGAGGCTGGCAAAAGACGCCAGCATCAGCACGGCATAGACGTAGCGGGCTTTTTTCAGGCCCAGGCGCACCACCAGTTGGCGTTTGGCCGCGGCCGCGTCCGCCTCCACATCGGGGAACTCATTGATCCACAGGATGGCGGTGATGAGAAAGCCCAGGGGCAGGCCCACGGCCAGGCCCACGGGGTGGAGGCTGCCGGTCTGGACGTAAAAGGCGCCCCAATGGAGGGGCGGCCCGAATGCCCCGAATATGGCGAATTCCCCCCAGCCGGCGCTCATGAGCTGCACCGGCGAGGCGGAATAGAGATACCCTGCGGCCAGTCCCACCAGTCCCAGGAAGGCCACCGCCGGGCGGCCCAGATAAATGAGGGCCAGGCCGCAAGCCGCGCCCAGCCCCAGGAGCGCATACGCCAGATTGCGCACCGCCAGGGCGCTCATTTCCTGGTTTTGAATGACCCGGCTGCCTCCGCTGAAGGGGGTGGCGTAGATGTTGAGAGGGTCGCTGCCGAAGGAGTCATAATAGTCGTTGAGCAGGTTGGCCCCCAGGTGCAGGGCGCCTACCCCCAGGACGGTGAGGCAAAAGAGACCGGGGCGCCAGGTTCCCTGGATCTGGTAGGCCAGGGCCGTGGCCACCGCCACGGGAAAGAGCGACCCGGTGAGGAAAGGCAGGCGCATGGCCCGGGCATAAGTGCTGAGACCCATGTGAACTCCGGTTAAGAAGATTACGCCGAATTATAGGTTCCTGGCCCCGGGGTGTCAAACTTTATCCGCCAGGGATCAGCCCCGGTTCAACCGGGCTTCAGGGGTATGGCAAGCCTGACTACCCTCAAGTATTCGCCGCTGACTGCCGAATAATCCTTATAAGATCGGGCGGCCTCCCGGGTCGCCTCTCATCCTGGTTCCCAAGCTCCCGTTTGGGGACCTATCTTGGTGCGAAGCTCTGCTTCGCTCCACAGGCAGTGATTCCTTGATTACTCGCCTATTGCCAAGCAGGAGCTTGGCAAAAAAAGTGCGTTCCCAAACAGAGCTTGGGAACGAGGGTGGTAAAAATATGACCACAGGCGAATCTCCCGATAAAGACTACCGCTGGCAAGCCGGCGTAGGCCTTTTGCTGCTGGCGGCCCTCCTGAACAACCTGGGCGGCACCGCGGCCGACCCCGACCTTTGGGGCTACATGGCCTTCGGCCGCTTGTTCTGGGAAGAAAAACAGTTTCCCTACCACGATGTGTTCGCCTATGTCCCCACCCTGGCCCCCTGGGTCTATCATGAATGGCTCACCGGGGTGGTGTTTTATCCCGTATACCAAGCCTGTGGCCCGGCCGGGCTGCAGCTCCTGAAATATGTCTTCGGCCTGGGCGCCGCGGCCTTTATCTTCCTCACCGCGCTCCGCCGGGGCGCCCATTTCTGGAGCGCCGCCCTGGTCCTGTGGATGACCCAGTTGTTCGCCAATATCGGTTACAGTCCGGTGCGGGCCCAGGTATTCACCTATTTCTTTTTCGCCCTATCCGTTTACCTGCTGGAGCAGGCCCGCCTTGGCGGGGGCTTCCGGCGGTTGTGGCTGCTGGCATTTCTCCAGCCCTTCTGGTGCAATCTCCATGGCGGCTTTGTGGCCGGGTTGGGATTAATCGGGATTTACGGCTTGGGGGAAGCCCTGTCCCGGCGGCGGTCCCTGCCTTATTTCCTGACCCTGGGGGCCGCGGTCCTGGCCACCCTGGCCAACCCTTATGGCCTGGAGTACTGGACCTACATAATCCGGGCTGTTTCCATGCCCCGGCCGGAGATCACCGAATGGGCTTCCCTGGCCGCCGGCTTTCAGCGGGGTATTGTCTCTTATCCCGAAGTTCTTTATTTTACGGTTATTACCGCCTTTGTAATTTTATTGGGCTGGTGGGCCAAGTGGCGGGAACTTTCCCCCCTCCTGGCCCTGGCGGTCACCCTTTACCTGGGTCTGAAGCACATCCGCCACCAGGTCTTTTTTCTGCTGCTAACCGCGGCCTACCTGCCCAAGCTCTTCACCGAGTATGGGCAGGCGTTAAAATTTTCCCTGGGCTGGAAACAGCTAGGGGGGAAGATCCCCGCCATTGGCGCCGCAATCCTTGGCGCGACGCTGTTTATCCAGTTTCTTGGCAAATCCCCCTGGAAGCTGGAGGTCCCAAGTTATTCCCAACCATCCAGCCCCCTGGTTCATTATCCTCTGGGGGCCATGGACTATATCCGAACCCAAAGACTGGAAGGCAAGCTGCTGCTGGAATTCAAATGGGGGGAATACGCCATGTGGACTCTCTATCCCCGCTGCCGGGTGGCCCTGGATGGCCGCTACGAGACGGTGTACCCTGACGAGATATGCCGGGAATATTTCGATTTCATCTATGCCCGGGGTGAATGGCGGCGGTTTCTGGAGCGTTATCCTCCAGATCTGGTGCTGCTCAACCCCCAGTCGCCGGCATATCCCCGGTTCCTCACAGAACCCGGCTGGCGCCTGGCCTACCGGGACACGGGCTGCGCCCTCTTTGTCCGGCAGGAGAGCCTGATGGCCAAGCCGTAGGATTTTCACCCCGGAGGCGCGGAGAGCCCACAGGGCACGGAGAAGAAAAAAAATAGCCTTGGTGTGAAAACGCCAAGGCTAATTTAATTTATTCTCTGGGTCTCTGTGGTTAAAAATTCATGATACTGCTGCTCACCCGGATAACGGCCGGTCCCACGACCACCACCAGGAGAGCCGGAAAGATAAACAGGATCAAGGGAAAGACCAGCTTAACCGGAGTCTTGGCCGCCAATTCCTCCAGTTTTTGCCTCCGGGCGGTGCGCAGGGTGTCGGACTGGACCTTTAAGGTCTGGGCAATGCTGGTGCCGAAGCGTTCGCTCTGGATGAGAATGTTGCACAAGGAGGCCACTTCCTCCACTCCGGTGCGTTCCGCCAGGTCCCGCAGGGCTTGCTCCCGATTCCCTCCGGCGTTGATCTCCAGGTTGACCTTATGCAGTTCCCGGGGCAAAATGGGGGAGGAGGCCATGAGCTCATCACCCACCCGCTTGATGGCGGCGTTTAACCCCTGGCCGGCTTCCACGCACACCACCATGAGATCCAGGGCATCCGGCAGTTCCGTTTTTATCTTTTGCCTCCGTGCCTGTACCAGGTGGGTCAGGGCCAACAGGGGCGCAAAATAGCCCGCACTGAACAGGAGGTATTCAATTAGCAGGAGAAAACCTAGGGAGAATTGAGGCTGCAGCAAATATGGCAGGGCCAGCATAGGCAGGGTCAGGCACAAACCCAGCCTGATCCCCATGAACATGGAAACCGCGCGCTCGCTATCGTAGCCCGCCTGGGCCAGGGACTTTTTTATTTCCTTGATTTTGGGACTGTCTGTGGTCATCCCCAGCAGTTCTTCCAGCCTTGTTACCAGTCCGGTCGGTAAAATGCTCACCGGTTTTTCTGTCAAAACCAGGAGCTGCTCCGTTTTTTTCTGGACCACCTGCAGCCGGTCGCGGACCCTGTCGCTCCGTACTTTATCAAAAAATCTCATTATGGAGAGCACCGAGGCCAGGACCAAGAGGCCGAACATGATGAGGCTAAGACTCATGGTTATCCCTTATTTCGTTTCCCTTTCAAATGCCGCCAACAGAAAACTGAAAACTGAAAACCGGACTGCATTTCACATCTTGATAGTGACGATCTTGCGGATGATGATAAGCCCCAAGAACTGGAGAACCAAGGCAGTCATGGCCATGCTGCGCCCCATGGGGTCCTCCACCAGAAGCTGGATGTGTTCGGGGGCGCGGAAGAACAGGATCAACGCCGTAGCCGGAGGCAAAAGCAGCAGGATAATGCCCGAAAGCCGCCCCTCTGCCGTAAGGGCCTTAATTTGATTGCGCAGCTTAAAACGCTCCCGAATCAGGAATGATATTTTCTCCAGGATTTCCGTCAGGTTGCCACCGGTCTCCCGTTGAATCATCACCGCAATGGTGAAGAAGCTCAAATCCCGCAAAGGCATGCGCCGGCAAAGATTGCTCAGGGCCGAATTGAGATCCAGGCCGTGATTGTACTCCCTGAAGGTCTTGAAAAATTCCCACCCAATGGGGTTGGGCATCTCCGTCGCCACCAGTTGGAGGCCGGTGGGAATTGAATGCCCCGCTTTTATGCCCCGGGCCATTAAATCCAGGGCATCGGGAAGTTGCTTTTCAAACCGCTTAAACCGGAGATTCCTTTTAAATTGCAATCCCTTATACGGCAGGAAGAGGCCCAGGGCCGCGCCCGCCAAGCCTCCAGGGACACCCCATTGATAAAATCCCATTACTCCGAGCGCGACGCTGCAAAGGCCCATAAGGGTAAGAAAGACTTCCAGCCCCCAGCCCAGGTGGGCCTGAACCATCATGGTTTGCAGACTTTCCAGAAGGTGAAACTTCTTATGAAGAGCGGCCAGGAAGGATCTTGCACCCAGCCCTTTGGCCTGCAGGAGGGATTCTTCAGATTGCATCTGCTCCCCTCCCTTGATACCTTCCATCCGGGTCCGCAGCCGCTGCTTGTAGCGCCGGTCCCGATCCAGGAAATACCAGCAAACCACGGCGCTCCAACAAAAAAATACCAAGAAAATAGGCAGCAGCGGGCGGTAGGTCGCCACATCCGGAAAGGTCCAGGGCTGCATCGCGCCTCCTAGGGGTTTTGCCGGAAAAGGTGGGTGGGCAGCTTTAAGCCCATGGCTTCCAGGCGCTTCATGAAACGCGGGCGGATCCCGGACACCACAAATTGGCCCTTCACTTTGCGTTCTTCCGTGACGCCCATAAGCTCAAAGGCAAAGATTTCCTGCATGGTGATGGTATCCCCTTCCATGCCCACGATTTCATGGAGGCTCAACATCTTCCGGCTGCCGTCGCTCAACCGGGCCAACTGCAGGACAATATGAATGGCCGAAGCGATTTGGTGCCGAATGGCTTTGTCGGGAAGATTCAACCCCGCCATGGAAACCATGGTTTCCAGACGGGTCAAGGCGTCCCGGGTGGAATTGGCGTGAATGGTGGCCAGCGATCCGTCATGGCCGGTATTCATGGCCTGGAGCATATCCAGGGACTCGCCTCCCCGAACCTCGCCCAATATGATGCGCTCCGGCCGCATCCGCAGGGCGTTGCGCACCAGGTCCCGCTGGGTCACCTCCCCCAGGCCTTCCAGATTCGGCGGCCGGGTCTCCAGCCGCACCACGTGGTCCTGCTGCAACTGTAATTCCGCGGAATCTTCAATGGTGATGATGCGCTCATCATTGGAAATAAAACTGGAAAGCACGTTGAGAAAGGTGGTCTTGCCGGTGCCGGTGCCGCCGGAGATGAGGATATTAAGGCGGGCCTTGACCGAAGCCTCCAGAACCTGGGCAATTTCCGGGGTAATGGACTCAAACTCGATTAAATCCCGGACTTTTATGGGGTCTTTGGAAAATTTGCGGATGGACAGGGCCGGACCATCCAGAGCCAGGGGCGGGATGATGGCGTTGACTCGGGAGCCATCCGGCAAACGGGCGTCCACCATAGGGGTAGACTCATCAATGCGCCGCCCCACCCCCCCCGCGATTTTTTCAATGATCTTCTGGAGGTGACCGTTATCATTGAAACGGACGGAGGTAAGCTCCAGCTTGCCTTGGCGCTCCACGTAAACCTTATTATAGCCGTTGACCAGGATGTCGCCCACGCCGGGGTCCCGGAGCAAAGGTGTCAGGGGGCCGTAACCCAGGAGTTCGTCCCGGATTTCCTTGCAGAGCCTGTCTTTTTCCGGCTGAGCGATGGCCAGGTTTTCTTCCGCCAGGATAAACTCCACTCCCCGGCGCAGGTCCTCCTGGAGGATGTTTTCCGAAGTTTCGGCCAGGCGGGCCAGATCCAAGAGATTCAGCAAACGAAAGTGGAGCTTGGCCTTCAACTCATTGAAGGCGGACTCTTTCTTAATGTCCCGGTGTTCTTTTTCCCGGGCTAGCAGCACCTGGCTCTGGTCTCCGACCTGGTTTCGATCCCGAATCCTGGAAATGAGGCTCACGGGCTATCGTCTCCCCCACTGCCCCGTCATCCACCCCCAAAAAGAACGGCGGCACTCCCCCTGGTCCCTCCCCAGGATGGTGGCTGCGACCTTCCTCAAGTCCTGGCACACGGGAAGCCGGGGAGCGGTTTGAGCCAGAAGCTTGCCTTCATTAATGCTGCGTCCCACATGGAACGGGTCGTTGGCCACCGCGGCCACCACCTTCCGGCCCAGAAACTTTTCCATCTCCTCCACGGAAAGGTCTCCTTTTTTGTCCCAGCAATTCAGCAAGACCGCAAAGTTCGCGCCTTCCAGACCCAAAAGATTGAACAATTCCAGGATCTTCTTGGTGTTGGAGAGAGCAGGAACAGAGGGGCGGGTCACCAGGATGACCAGTTCGGATAACTCCAGGGTTTTCAAGGTGATTTCATCAATTTTGTGCCTTACATCCATCAAGGCCCAGCCATACCCGCTTTCCATTTTGATGAACCGCAAAATTTTTTCCAGCAGCCCCGGGGTGAGGACTTCCGCCTCTTCGATGCGTGAGGGAGCCGCCAACAGTTGGAGATTCTCCTGGCAGGCGTGCAGCACGCTGTTCAGGTAAAGGCTGTCGAGGTTTCCCAGGTTCTCCACCACGTCCAGAATGGTGTACCGGGGTTGGGCGTCGAAAAAGTATTTCAATTCCCCGTATTCCAGGTCCAGATCCATCAGCAGAACTTTACCCTTGGATTCTTCCGCCAGGAGGTAAGCCAAATTGGCCGCGACAAAAGAGCTGCCCACCCCTCCTTTGCATCCCAGGATAGAAACCATATGGGCGCCGCTTTTTTCTTCCGTCCCCGCCAAGGTCGGCAGGCGGTCCAAGGCCTCTTGGAGGTGGTCCAGGGAGAGGGGGCAGGGAAAGCATTCCTTTACCCCCAAACGCAGGGCTTTCCATAAATAGTCCGTGGATATTTCACGGAGCAAAAGAAAAATAGGAGGGTTTTGGGGGTCGGAGGTGGCTTTTTGGATCCAACGATCCAAGAGGGGGTTATCTTCCTGGTATTCCAGCAATACCACATCGACCCCGGAGTTGGGCCGGGCCGGAAGATGGGCCAGGTTCTCCGAACTCACCACCGCGGCCCCCGGAACGGACTTGATGACTTTGTTGAGATACTCCTCTTCCTCCGGAGTATGGTGATAAATGGAGAATCGCGTCGTCATCGCTCTCATTCTTCCCGAATAGCAAGAGTCTTTGCCGCATAAGTAATACGGTTTTCGGTTTTCGGTTTTCGGTAAAGATAATTAAGGATTATCAATAAGTTACAGATTAAGTTTGTTGCACTTGAAAGAGAAAATGGTATAACTCGGCTCGAATTTGGGATAGCCCGGGTGCGCCCGTTCTGCCCGGCGAATTCTCAATTTCCCCTTCAACTGCCCGTTAACCGCGGAGTGCCTAAATTAGTTTACTAAAGACCGAAGACCGTCACCCGGTGGTCAACCGCCCACATTGGCGCGGGCCCTGGTTGGCCCTTGGGGGCCGGGGAGCAGCTCCTGGTCCACTTTAAGCTTTCTAATTATCTCCACGGTTTTCTGCCGGACTTGGGAAGAGGGGGCCGCGGCCGCCGGACCCTCCATGGCCGGCGCTGTGGTCAGCGCTTTTCCTTGGTCCTCCTGGTTTCGGAGCACCAGGGAAATATGGCCTTCCTGCGCCGCCACGGCCAGGCGCTCCGCTTCCCCGGGAGTAACCTCCAGGGTAATGGTGGTGGCCGCCTGGGGTTTGTCCCCCGGCTTTTTCTCCATGTTGGGGCCGTGACTCAGGACGAGCAGGTTCTGCAGAACGGTTTCGGCCCGGCTTTTTTGGCACCCTTCCCCCTGCCGGCTGGTCAGCACCACATCCACCCGGTTGCCGGGACTGGGGAATCCCGCCAGGCCCGCGGCTTCATCCACCTTCACGGTCATGGCCCGTTTGCCCGGATGCACCCGGGAGGCCAACCCCTGGCTGCGAGGGCGAATATGGGCCGGCAAGATGGGGGTCCCTTTTTTAATGGCCGCCGCGGCTTCAAAGGGCTGCAACTCCTCTTTCCGGGCAAACGCGCCTTCCGGCCGGACCTCCCGCCTCTCCACCCGCAAAACGGGGCCGTCCAACCCCGCGCCCGGCTCCAAATTTTGGGCCGCCACCACCACCACCAGAGCCTTG